>CAZDTB010000257.1:0-6908 GCA_964508075.1 uncultured Planctomycetales bacterium | reverse complement strand
TCATGGCACTGGCCTAACCTTCTTGTAGTGCAGTCGGTCACGCTGTTCGCATCTTAATTCAGGGTGGCACAGGCGTCTCGCCTGTGGCCTCACGGGCGGGACGCCCGTGCAATCTCGGGCGAGACGCCCGAGCCACCCGGTTGTGTTAGAGGTTCCTAGTCTGGTCTCTTCCGCGTCTGCCCCTTCTCCGACAGTCGCATCTGTTTGCGCAGCTCCCGGAGTCGATCGAGCAGACGCCGCTCTTCTCCCCGGTCCGTCGGATTGTAATACGTGCGAACGGCCCCCAGATAGTCCTGAGCCAGAAACCCGTCCGGTGTTTCGTGCGGCGAAACATAACCCTGCCCGTGCCCCAGGCGAGCCGCCCCGGCGTAACTGGCGTCGCGCAGGTGCGGCGGAACCGGCAGCACCGGCTTCGTTCGCACGTCCTCCCGGGCCGCCGCGATCGCCTGGGTGACCGCGTTCGACTTCGGCGCACACGCGACGTACGTCGTGGCCTGTGCCAGGGCGTATTCGCATTCCGGCAAACCGACCAGCTCGGTCACCTGAATGGCGGCGGCCGCGAGAACCACCGCCTGCGGATCCGCATTGCCCACGTCCTCCGAGGCGCAGATCGCGATCCGCCGGGCGATGAAACGCGGGTCTTCCCCGCCCTCCAACATGCGCGCCAACCAATACAGGGCGGCGTCGGGGTCGCTCCCACGCATCGACTTGATGAACGCCGACGCCACGTCGTAGTGCGTGTCGCCCGCCTTATCAAACTGGGCCAGCGAGCGCTGCATCGACTCGGCGGCCACCGCGACAGTCACATGCACCGGCCCGTCCTCCGCCTGCTGCGAAAGAACGGCAACCTCGAGCGCCGACAAGGCCCGCCGCGCGTCGCCGTTGGATTGTTCCGCGATCAATCGCAGCGCGTCGTCGTCGACGCGTGCCTTGGCGCTCCCCAGGCCGCGCTCGCTATCCTGCAGAGCACGTTGCATGAGCGCGGCGAGCTGATCGCTGGTGAGCGGCTTGAACTCGAAGATGCTGCTGCGTGAGATCAGCGGGCTGTTGACCGAGTGGAACGGGTTTTCGGTGGTCGCGCCCAGCAGGATCAAGGTGCCCTCCTCGACATCGCGCAGCAACGTGTCCTGCTGGGCCCGGTTGAAACGGTGGATTTCCTCCATGAACAGCACGGTCCGCTGCCCGCGCGCCGTGAGGCGCGCTTTGGCCTGCTCGATCACACGGCGAACGTCTTTGACCCCCGCTTCGGCCGCGTGAAGCATCTCGAAACCGGCACGCGTGTGGTTGGCGATGATATGCGCCAGCGTGGTCTTGCCGCTGCCGGGCGGCCCGTAGAAAATCGCGCTGGTCAGCCGGTCCGCTTCGAGCAGCCGCCGCAGCAGCTTGCCGGGCCCGAGGAACGACTCCTGCCCGACGAACTCCTCCAGCGTCCGCGGCCGCATCCGCACCGCCAGCGGCTGCACCCGCCGCAACGCCGCCTGCTCTTGCTCGGCAAAGAGATCCATGAGTAGCATTATACGCCCGACCGAGTCGCCCCGGGGGCGGGAAAGGCATCGCCTGAGCTCGGAACCCGGTATACTACCAAGGTGCTGGCTCGCGCGTTGCCGGGCTCGTGGCCCAGCGACGGCGAGATCCGCTCCAGGGTAGAAATGGGGTTTATCCGCTTTAAGATCGACGCTCTCCTGCCGGCTATCCTCGACAAGGCCTTCAAGGGGGAACTGTAATGCCAATTCAAGCAAGGAACGTCGTTCTTCCATTCGAGTCGTCTGTCCTGGAGTCTATCGCAAGGGTCCTTGGAGATACGCAGCGAGGGCTGACCGGTTCGGAATTAGGGCACCGCATGCGCGAGAGCAACATCCCCGACGTGGACCCGCAGAACACGAAGTGGAAGCGACTGTTCAACGCGTTTGTCGCCTTTCAAAACGAACACCGTGTCGGAAACCATGTCGTCACGTTCATCAATGTCGCGATGTCGCCGGCGGCTCACACCGATGCACCCGAGTGGTTCGAAGAACGAAGGGGCGAGCTTAACAAGGCGCTTGCCTTTGCCGGGATGGAACTCGGCGTAGACGGCAAGGTCCGCAGAACCAGGAAGGCGACGAACCTCGACGACGCCCTGGCCAGGGCGAATCGGCTGAAGGAGGAGCTTCGCAGGAGAAACGTCCACACCGAGGTCATCCGGTTCTGCGACGCGGAGATCATCGCCAACAACTACTTCCACGCGGTCTTCGAGGCGATGAAGAGCATCACGTCGCGCGTCCGCCAGTTATCTGGCCTGACAACCGACGGCGCGGCCTTGGTCGACGCCGTGTTCGGCTTCGGCAAGTCCGGTACGCCCGTGGTGACGATCAACCCACTTCGGACCGAAACCGAGAAAGGTGAACAGCGAGGATTCGTCAGCCTGCTCAAGGGCCTGTACGGCACCGTCCGCAACCCACTGGGGCATGAGGCCAAGATCGAGTGGGAGATGACCGAGCAGGATGCGCTGGACATCCTGACCACTATCTCGCTGATTCACCGCAAGCTGGACAGGGCCTCCAATGGGGAGCTATAGCGCATGCCGAGCGTGACGGACTTCCTGGCAAATGGCTATTTCCCTCGCGAGCTTCCGCCCCCGTTTACGACGGAGAGCTTCGCGACCGCAGTGCCAGCGCGGACGGAGATCCTGACCGGTCAGCCACGGACTGCCAAGCTATGCGTGCACAACCTCGCTCGGGCGGGCACGTTGCGCCGTAAGCTGGGGATCCCCAATCCCGTACACTTCTATCGGCTCGTCGATTGCCTTGTGGGGAACTGGGCCGCGATCGCGGCGCACATCAATGCCTCATCGTTCTCACATAGCAGACCGACCTCCGCGAACGTAGTGCGCGCGGTTGTTCCAATCGATATGTTCGACGAGATGGAACAAGCCCGACTCGCCGTTCGAGCGCGAGCTCCGCTGGTCGTTCGGACGGACATCAACCAGTTCTACGGCTCGGTTTATACGCACAGCATCCCGTGGGCCCTTCATGGGAAAGCGCACGCCAAGGCCAATCGCGGCGGCAGCCTGTTTGGGAACACGCTGGATCAGTGCGTCCGGAATGCGCAAGACGGCCAGACGATTGGCATTCCGATTGGCCCTGATACGTCGCTTGTCATTGCAGAAGCAATCCTAGCGTCAGTTGACCAGGAGCTCGCTCAGAATGTCTCGCCCGGCGCAGCGTGCCGTCGTGTCGACGACTACGAGATACGGGCGAATGATCGAGCCGATGCCGAAAACCTGCTGGGCGTGCTGCAGCAGGCACTTAATGGGTACGAGTTGGTGCTGAATCCGAGGAAGACGAAAATCATCGAACTACCTTGCCCATTCGCCGACAAGTGGCGGCATGACATACGGCGATTCCGATTTCGGAAACACTCGACATCGCAACATTACGATTTGCTCGCCTTCTACGATCTAGCGTTTCGTGCGGCAGCCGACAGTCCGGATGGAGCAGTCCTCAAGTACGGCGCCGCACGCATGCGTCGAATCAGGATTCACCCGTCCAACTGGCAGATGCACGAACGGTTCTTGCACCAAGCTATGCTTGCGGAACCTGGCATGACTCCTGAGGCCGTAAGTCAGTTTCTTCGGTTTCAGGCATCTGGAATGACGCTTGACACTCAAGGGCTCACAGAAGTCGTTAATCGACAGATCACATTTCACGCCCCACAGGGACACGGTACAGAAGTTGCTTGGGGCGTATGGACTGCGTTAGCCCTTCAGCTCAGGCTTCCTAATGAGGCGCTCAACGCTGCGGAAGCGATGGATGATTCGGTCGTAGCGTTGCTTCTGCTCGACGCGGAGAGCCAGGGGTGTCTGCCGCGCCCCATTCCGGCCACCCGCTGGCGAGAGTTCATGACCAAAGCTGAACTGTATGGTGAGCAGTGGCTGCTTTCCTACGAGGCCCGCCTCAAGGGCTGGCGAGCATCCAGGGGCAGCAGGGATCATATTGCGGCGGATCAGCACTTTGACTGGATGCGTAACAACGGGGTGACCTTCTACGACCCCGTTGTGCGGCCTGTCCCACCGCCCGTGTCGCAGGTTGATGCGCTTATGCAGCAGGACGAGCTCGGGTTTTCGCCCGCGTAGGCGCGGACGAGTCGAGAAGCACAATCAGATGACGGGTGGCCCACCCCACAGCGGTGGGGGCGCGATTCGTTGATGGCAGGCAGCCAGTCCGCGGCGTAAAAAAGCGGAGACGTATGCTCTGTAGAAAAGGCCTCTGTAGGTGTCATTCCGAGGAGCGCAGCGACGAGCAATCCGGCCTCGCAACCGGGCGTCGCTCGACCTCGCCCGGCGGGCAGACCTGCCCACGACATGACAGCCGGCCGACGAGCCGTCGGCCGCTACGGGCGCTCGCTGGCGCTTCGCGTTCTGATGGCGGGCGCTTGCTGGCGCTTCGCGTTCTGACAGCGGGGCGGTGCGGGTGAGCGAGTGTCAGAGCAGCTCGTCGATGTCGGCGTGGCGGGTGAGGCGGAGGGCCTTGTGGGTGCGGTATTGGCCGATCTTGCCGGCGAACTTGTTGCGGTCGGCGACTCTGAGGATGAGGTCCTCGCTGGTGCGTTTCGGCAGGGGGAGCAGGTCGCCGGGGCGCAGGTCGCGGAGCTCGCTGAGGAGGATGGTGGTCTGACCGAGGTAGACGGTGAGGTCGACCGGGGACTTGATCAGGTTTCGCAGCAGGCGCTTCTGCTGGGTCTTGGTCGCGGGTTTCGGTTTGTAGAACCACGACTGGCTGGCGAGGTGGCTGAGGACCGACTCGATCGTGTTGAAGGGCACGCACAGGCTCATCGTGCCGGCGGTCTGGGCCAGCTTGATCTCGAAGGTGATGAAAACGACCACCTCGGTCGGGGCGACGATGTGGACCAATTGCGGGTTGCTCTCGCTTGCCAACGTCTCGAAGTGCGCCTCGACCAGGTTTCGCCAGACCTCGGAGAGGTGCTCGAGGGTCCGGTCGACGATGCGGCCGATCAGGCGCCACTCGATCGAGGTCAGCGCGCGTTGCGGGATGAAAAGGTTGCTGTTATCGCCGCCGAGCAAGCGATCGATGAAGGGGTAGACGATCAGCGGGCTGAGCTCGAGGCACATCTGCCCTTCGAGCGGGGGCGCTTGCAGGGTCATGAAGCAGGTCGGGTTGGGCAGCGAGTGAATGAACTCGTTGTAGGTCAGTTGCTCGACGCCGACCACGCGAACGTCGATGATCGTGCGGAGCATGCCCGAGAGCGTGGCCCCGAGGTTCCGCGCGAAAACCTCGTGGATCGAGGAGATCGCGCGGATTTGATCCTTGCTGACGCGCTCGGGCCGCTTGAAATCGTAGGTGTGGGCCTCCAGTGCCGTGAAGAGCGGAGCCCGCCCGCGCGCGCCGCCCCGGATGCCGGGCGCGGTTAGCGCCACGCCCGCGGCTTGCAGGTCGTCGGCGGCTTCCACTTCGACCGAGTTCAAGAGCGCGTCGATTTCAGTTTGGTCGAGAACTTCCGACATCGCGACTTCCGAGCTGGGCGTGGTGGACACGCCTCGGTGCGGGGCCCAGGCGGCATCGCCGGGACCCTGGTCCAGTTTACGATACGTTGTTCGCCCACCGCGTGAACGGCGGGCGCGGAGCGGCTCGGTCACCGAGCGACCGAGCCCCGCGCGATGATATCGGAGCCGTGACCGCATAAGTTTAGCGGCGGGCTCAGACGACAAGGGCCCGGGCTCTGTGCCGCACGGGTTGGATGTCTTGGCAGTGAGGACCATGCGGTGAGAAGGCCAGCGGGCGAGACCGCGGCCCTAGCTTGCGGCGGGCCGGGCTGTCCGTTATTGCTTGTGAACAAACAGGTTACGTTAGCTAGCTGGTTCGTCGCGTGCCGACCAAGTACCGCGGGCACTATTGCGCGTTGCGCTCTCGCCGACCGCCGTTGCCGGACCCGCTGCCACCGCTGCCGCAACCGGGGATCGAGCTCCGCTTCACTGACCGACGTCAATGATGGTAAAGAGGCGGGTCTTGCGCCCTGGCGTGCCTGACACTTCTGCCGGAGCGAATCAGAGAATCAGAGCCTCGAACGCAAGCCGACGGGTCGTCCTGTCGGACAGCGCCGGCGTGGAAAAGCCCGCGATCAGAACCCGGGGTCTGATCGATAGCGGCCCACGGCACCAGGGGGCGGCGCGAAGGCGAGGTCGGCGGGGTTGACGCGGGGGTGCCAGTAGCGGTATTTTCTAGGGTTCGGCGGTGCGCCGTTCAGGTCGGCGCGCCCGGGACCTGTAGAGGTGCGCCACGCCGTCGCGTTTGGCATTGCGGGAAGGCTTTTTTCTGCTCACCAGGAGGTGACGTTTGGCATCCGCGCTGGTCCGCGAAATGTTGGAGGCGGGCATTCACTTTGGGCATCATTGCAGCCGCTGGAACCCGAAGATGAAGCCCTACATCTACGGCAAGCGCAACGCGATTCACATCATCGACATTCGCGAGACGCTGCGCGGGTTGCTAAGCGCGCAGCGGTTCATCTCGCGCGTGGTCGCCGGGGGGGCCGACGTCTTGTTCGTCGCGACCAAACGTCAGGCGCGTGAATCGGTCCAGGAACAGGCCGCTCGTAGCGGAATGCACTACGTGACCGAGCGCTGGCTGGGGGGGACGCTGACGAACTTCCGCACGATTCGGTCGCGGCTGAAGCGGCTGGAAGAGCTCGAGGGGCTCGTTGGCAGCCCGCGCTGGGATACGGATTACTCGAAGAAGATGCAGTCGACGCTAACGCGCGAGTTGCGCAAGATTCAGCGCAACCTCAGCGGCATTCGCAACATGACGCGCTTGCCGGGGGCGCTGGTCGTGGTCGACGTGCGCAAGGAAATCAACGCGGTGCGCGAGGCGCAATCGCTCGGCATTCCGACGGTCTGTCTGCTCGATACCGACAGCGAC
>CAZDTB010000256.1:0-6910 GCA_964508075.1 uncultured Planctomycetales bacterium | reverse complement strand
ACGGCGTCATCGTGCCCGCGCGATTGCGCACGTATAGCCGCTCAAGGTCATTCGGCAGCATGCGGTAGGGAGCGTCGGCCTGGACGTAGACGCGTTTCACCCGGCCGCCCTGGATAAAGTCGTTGATGTAGGCGCTGCCGAATGCCGCGGAGAGAGTATCGTGGATGGCGCTGATCGGTGTCCCCAGCGCCCCGGCCTTCTCCCAATCCACGTCGACGCGGTACTGCGGCACGTCTTCCAGGCCGTTGGGGCGGACACGCGTCAGCCGCGGGTCCTGGGCGGCCAGGCCCAGCAATTGATTGCGCGCGGCCATCAGCGCTTCGTGTCCCATGCCGGCGCGGTCCTGCAACTGGAGATCGAACCCACCCGCCTGGCCCAGCTCGATAACGGCCGGCGGTGGAAACGCGTACACCCGCGCGTTGCGGATCTGCGCGAAGGCCCGCATCGCGCGTCCGACCACGGCGTTGACTCTCAGCTCCGGCCGGTCCCGCAGGCTCCAGTCCCGAAGCATGATGAAGGCCATCCCGACGTTCTGGCCTGCGCCGGAGAAGCTCCGGCCCGCCACGGTCATGCAGGAGGCCACGGCCTCCGTCTCGTGCTCCTGGAAATAATCGCGGACATGGGCCATGACGGCATTGGTCTGCTCCAGTGTCGCGCCTGTGGGCAGCATGGCTTGTACGAACATCATGCCCTGGTCCTCTTCGGGGAGGTAAGCCGTGGGCATGCGCTGAAACAGGTATCCCAAGGCCGCTACCAACAGCACGTAGATCAACAGGTAGCGGAGTCTCTTCCTGAGCATGCGACCGACCAAGCCCTGATAGCGATCCCGTAGCCAGTGGAACCCCCGGTCAAACCACAGGAAGAATGGTCGAAACAGAAAGAACCCGCCCTCGGCGGCTTCATGCCCCTTGGCCACGGGCTTGAGCAGCGAAGCGCACAGCACCGGGCTGAGGATCAGGGCCACCACGACCGACAGCAACATGGCGGCGATGACCGTCACGGAGAATTGCCGGTAGATAACACCGGTGGAGCCCCCGAAAAAGGCCATGGGTCCAAAGACGGCCGCCAACACCAGACCGATGCCGATCAGCGCGCTGGTGATCTCTTTCATCGACTTGCTGGTGGCTTCCCGAGGCGCGAGTCCCTCCTCGCTCATCACTCGCTCCACGTTCTCAACCACCACAATGGCGTCGTCCACCAGCAGGCCAATGGCCAGCACCATGGCAAACATCGTCAGCATGTTGATCGAGTATCCGAGCACGCCCAGGACCGCGAAAGTCCCCAGGATCACCACCGGCACGGCGATCGTCGGGACCAGCGTGGCCCGGATGTTTCCCAGAAAGAGATACATCACCAGGAAAACCAGCACGATCGCCTCGATCAGGGTCTTAACCACTTCTTCGATCGCCACCCTCACGAAGGGTGTGGTGTCATATGGATAGATGACCCGCATGCCCGTGGGGAAGTACCTGGAGAGCTCTTCCATCTTCTCCTTGATCGCTCTGGCGGTATCCAGCGCGTTCGCGCCCGCGGCTTGTCGGACCGCCAGTACGGCGCTGGGCTTGTCGTTGAAAAGCGCGTCTATTTCGTACCGCTCCGTGCCCAGCTCCGTTCGCCCCACGTCGCGCACCCGCACTATGGAGCCGTCAGGATTGGTGCGCAGGGGAATCGCCGCGAACTCTTCCGGCGTACGGAGCAGGTTCTGGACGATGATGGAAGCGTTGAGGCGCTGACCATCCACCGCCGGCGCCGCGCCAAATTGGCCGGCCGAGATCTCCACGTTGTAAGCGCGCACCGCGGCGATCACATCATCGATCGCGAGTTGATAGTCCGTCAGCTTGTCCGGATTCAGCCAGATGCGCATCGCATACTGCGAGCCGAAGACCTCGACTTCGCCCACGCCCGGCACGCGCGCCAGGACCTTCTCGACGTTGGCCTGGGCATAGTCCCGCAGGTCGATACCGTCCATGCTGTTGTCTTCCGAGACAAGGCCCACCAGCAGCAGCCAATTGCGCGTGGACTTGCTGACCTTGACGCCCTGGCGCTGCACGACATCGGGCAGACTCGCCATCGCGAGTTGGAGCTTGTTCTGTACCTGCGCCCACGCCAGATCCGGATCGGTCCCCGGGGCGAACGTCAACTCGACCCGCCCCGCCCCCGAAGCATCGCTCGTGGCCGACATGTACAGCATATTGTCGAAGCCGGTCATCTTCTGTTCGATGATCTGAACGACGCTGTTTTCAACCGTCTCGGCCGAGGCGCCCGGGTAGAAGGCGTCAATCGCGATCGAGGGCGGCGCGATCGGCGGATACTGCGAAATCGGCAGGCTGTAAATCGCCAGCCCACCCGCCAGCATCATGATGATGGCGATGACCCAGGCAAATACCGGGCGCTTGAGGAAGAAGTCGGATAACACTCGGATTCTCCGTCAGTCCGTGTCAGAAGTGTGACCGTCGCCGCTCGCCTGCCGGCCAGTCTGATCGCCGGTGAAGGGGACTGCCTTCACCACGACGCCCGGACGAACGTTGATCGCCCCCTCCACAATCAGCTGCTCACCGGCCGACAACCCGGATTCGACCAGCCACTCGTTGCCGATGGCACGATTCAGTTTGAGCATGCGCTGCTGCACGGTGTTCTTGTCATCGACGACCAGCGCGACCGGCTCCCCTTTCGGCGTGCGCGTCACGCCCTGCTGCGGTACCAGGATGGCATCTTCGAGCACACCTTCCCGCACGACGGCCCGTACGAACATACCCGGGAGGAGCAGGTGCTGCGGGTTCGCGAACACGATGCGCAGGGTGTAGGACCCGGTCGTCGGATCAACCGTGATGTCGCGGAACTGCAGCGTGCCCTCCAGCGGATAGGGCGTCCCGTCTTCGAGAAGCAGGCGCACGGTCCGCTGGTCGCCGTTGACGCTGAGTGCGCCGGTGGCAAGATTGCGCCCCAACCGCAGCAGTTCGGCCGAAGACTGGGGCACGTCGACGCACATCGGATCGAACTGCTGGATCGTCGCCAGGGACACCGCCTGCTCGGCCGTGACCAAGTCCCCCTCGTGAACCAACGAATAGCCGATGCGTCCGGAAATGGGCGCAACCACGCCGGTCCATTCCAAGCTTAGCGCCGCAAGCCGTTGTTCGGACTCGGCCAGATCCGCCGCCGCCGCGGCTCTTTGTTCTGCAAACACGGCGTCTTGGTACTCTTTCTCAGCGACGATCTCGCGCCCGATGTTGGTGAGCCGCCGAAGCTCGTACCGCGCATTTCCCAAGTCTGCCTGTGCCCGCTTGACGTTCGCATTCGCACAATCCAGCTCGGCCGCAAACCTCCGAGAATCGATCTGGTAGAGCTTCTGGCCGGCTTGGACGTCGGCGCCTTCCGTGAACAAGCGCTCCAGAATCACGCCGCCAACCCGCGGGCGCACCTCGGCGATACGGTAAGCCGCGGCACGCCCGGGCAGCTCGGTCATCAGTTCCACCGTCTGCGCTACCAGCGTCACGGTCGTGACTTCCGGCACCCGAGTTCCAGCTACTTGCTGCTCCTCCGCACAGCCGACGAACGCTGCCAGGCCGGCGACGACGGCGAGTCGCAACCTGACGTTTGCGTGCCTGGATCGCCGCCCGACGGTGGAGTTGTGATTGGCGAGTATCATTGATTTCATCCTTGTACGTTGGCGTGATCCAACCCCAGCCGGACCCACGCAGACCGGCTCACGCGTCATGCGACCACGGACGAACATGGATCCACTCCTTGTGATTTGCGGCGCTGCGCGCAGCACGCCGGGCCGGCGGCAGCTCCAGGTTGGGCCGGCCGGCCACGGCATGGTGGCGGTCTTCCCAGAAGGCCCCGCCGACGATCACGGCTGCCAACCCAATGACGTCCATCGTTCCGATCACGATGCCCTTGCCCGTCACGTTTCGCTTCCTCCGTTCAGCCTGCGACGGATGAGCCGCCTTCTCCGACGCATTCACGTGTGATTCGCCCACGGTCATGCCTGCGCTCCCTGCCCCGCTTTCCCAATCGGTGGCGCCATCCCAAACGCGGCCAGGCAGAAGCGCGCAATGTGCTCGGCGACTTGCGCGGCCCGGTAATGAGGATCTCCGGTCGCATCGCCAAGCAGCAGCCGCATCAGCCCACGGTGACTGTCATAGTGCAGGATCTGCCCCGTGACGCTGAACGTGATACGCCAACGATCATGGTCAGGCGTATCCGGCGGCAGAATCTCGCCGAGTATCGCGAACAGGGGTTCAAGCTCGTTGCGGATGCGCCGGCGGAGAAACTCCTCGCACGCGGGCGACGGCGCGTGAATCTCGCGCGTCAGCAGGCGTTCCTGCCACGTATCTTCCTTCGGCTCGACGGTTCGCTCCGCCAACCGAAGGATCCAGGCCCGCAGCTTGGTCTCGACGGGCGTTCCGACCGGCCACTCGACCTGCGGCGGCTTGAGCCGGGAGAGATCGTCAAAGGCCGACTCCACGACCTGGGCATAAAGATGTTGCTTGTCGCGAAAATGATAATTCACGCTCGCCAGACCCACGCCGGCGGTCTCGCATATCTCGCGGACCGTCGCATCGCGATATCCCTTATCCGCAAAGATGGGACCGGCCGCCTCAATGATCCGGGCTCTGGTCTCGTCGCTGGCCATGACTCATGCTCCTTGATCGCGCGACACTAAACACCAGTTCCGAACGCGTGTTCAATACGAGTATACAATACAAACGTTCGAATTCAAGCCGGGATTAAATGGCGACCCTGGGTTTTTGATGGCGTTGTTATCGGACGATTAACATGCGGGAAGCGAGATCACCCACTTCGGTGTCACGATGAATCGCGCGGCTGAGGATCACGAAGCCGAACAAGTGGCCCCAGCCTTGATGACTTGCTCAGGAGGCCCCCCAGATCGCAGCCGTCATCAACACGGGCCGCCCCACTGCCCCGCTCTATTCAAACCGAGCGGGACCCGCTGCTGCCCAGCCTTCCCGCGACCCCGTGCCACGAACCGTGAACGGAGAGGGAGGGATTCTGCCAGCACTCTTGCCGGCCGTCACCGGATAACGTCTAATCCTTTGATTCGTCGAGGGTTACTGCGAACTTGGCTACTCGTTCCAAGCCGATAATTGCCGGCATTCCCCTGACGTCGGCTAACGAAATTGGCACAAATCTGGCATACCAGAACGAGGATGTCCCACCGCCAGTTGAAGGTCGGATGGCGACTCGGGGATTCATACGTTAGCCAACCTTCCTTTGCTGAGCAATCTTCTCGGTTTCTGGCGGGCCGTCCAGGTTCGCTGCCAGCATCCACAACTGCTGGTATCCCATGATCCGACGGAACGATTTCTCCGTGCTCAACCAGGCCGTCGCGACCCAACGCAACACCATCGCACCATCCCGCCAACGGCTCACCCGACCGGTTCGTTGGCGTACGCCGGAGTGCGGCGAAGGAACGCGCGGAGCAGGATGACGACAACGCGCACGACGCCCATGGTTACGCCTCAGTTTGGCTTCTGTGAGGCGGCATCGTAGCGAGTCAGCCCGGAGAAGGCGAAGCGCGTAAGTCGTTGTGTGGCAACGAGGACGGAATAATCAGGAACGACAGTGGGCTGCTACAGCCGCGTCATCGCCGAGGCGCTCGAGATGGAACGCGACTTCGTCGAGACGCTCTTCCTCACGAGCCCGCTGCACGACATCGGCAAGATTGGCATCCCGGACCGAATTCTCTGCAAGCGAGGCCGGCTTACCTCCGACGAACGGGAGGTCATGAAACGGCACTGCGCGATCGGGGCGGAGATCCTGCGGCACGACCCCCAAACCATGAGCGCGTACTTGACGTGGCGCGGCGAGTCCGCAGACTTGCGGCGGCGGCGCGCCGAGAATCCGATCCTGGGCATGGCTGCCTCCATTGCGTCGACCCACCATGAGCGTTGGGACGGATCGGGCTACCCAGCAGGCTCGTGTGGGAAGGACATCCCGCTGGAGTCTCGCATCGTGACCCTGAGCGACGTGTACGACGCCTTGCGCTCCGAGCGGCCGTACAAGCGGGCGCATTCGGAAAGTGAGACAGCCGAGATCATGAAGAGTGAGGCCGGCAGGCACTTTGACCCGCACATATATGCCGCGTTTGAGCGGTCGAGCGACGCAATCCAAGCCATTCGGGCTGAGTTATCAGACGAAATATGTTGTCTGGCCGGCGTGGGATCAATGCCATGAAACGGGTACTTTTTGTCGACGACGAGCCGAGCGTTTTGCAGGGACTGCGGCGGATGCTGCGCCCGCTGCGGAATGAATGGGAGACGGCCTTTGCGGATAGTGCGCAAATGGCCCTCGACATGTTGGCGGAGCAGCCCTTCGACGTTGTGGTCTCCGACATGCGGATGCCCGGGATGGACGGGGCGCAGCTCCTGACCGAGGTCATGCAACGGTATCCCGCCATCGTTCGTATCGTGCTCTCCGGGCATTCCGAGAAGGGAGCCATCATGCGGTCCGTCGGCGCGGCACATCAGTATCTCGCCAAGCCGTGCGACGCGGACACGCTGAAGCGTGTTGTCGGCCGGGCCTGCACGCTGCACGACGCGCTGTCAGACGACCAACTGCGGAAAACAGTGTCCGGTATCCGCTCGCTGCCCAGCGCACCGCAACTCTATGTCAAGCTGGTGAAAGAGCTCCAGTCACCGGACGCGTCGGTCAGGAGCGCCGGACAGATCGTCTCGCAGGACGTGGGGATGACTGCGAAGGTACTCCAGCTTGTAAACTCGGCCTTTTTCGGGCTGGCCCGCCATGTGTCCGATCCTTCAGAGGCGGCTAAGCTGCTCGGACTTGAGACTCTCCAGGCGCTGGTTCTCTCCACACACGTCTTTTCGCAGCTCGATGGCGCACGCGTTGCGGGCCTTCGAACGCGTCGAGGCGGCCGGCCGCGTGCGCA
>CAZDTB010000255.1:0-6931 GCA_964508075.1 uncultured Planctomycetales bacterium | reverse complement strand
ATGCGATGCCCACCTCATCGCCGGTTGCGCGCTCGCAAACCAGCTTCCGGCCCGCGCAGACTGTTATGCACCCCGTTGGACCAGGCGGCGTCGCCTGCTTGATCGACTTCGGCTCAGGGTCAGCGTTGACCGCGCGATATCAGTGACGGGAGAGGACGCCCAGGAATTCGAGGCCGTCTCGCAGGAACAGGAGCGCGAACAGGGCCAGCGCAACGCCGAGAAACCGGTTGACGTACACGTAGCCGCGACTCTTGAGAAAGCGCCGCGAGCGTGCCACCAGCCACGCAACGACGATCTTCGCGCCGATCAGGCACACGTACAATCCGACAACGAACAGCACCGCCGCGAGGATACTCGCGCTGGCCGCCCTCAGCAGCGTGGGGGCCCCGATCACGAACCAGAACAGATACGGGTGCGGATTGAGCAGGTTCACCATGAAGCCCTTCCGGAGCGAACGAGGCTCTGTTTTCTCCGTGGGCAGCTCGATCCCGCGGACCTTGAAGCTCGCCGCCGCGAGATAGCCGAGAAACGCCGCTCCGAGCAGAGTGATGCTTCCGAGGACCGGCTCGAACCGGGTCAATTGCCCCACCAGCAAGAGCGCCACGGCGATGATCGGGGCGTCGGTCAGGAGCGGTGCGATGGCAACCTTGAGGCCGTCTCTGAAGCCGAAGCGCAACGTCTGAGCGATTACGAACGTCGTCGTCGGGCCGGGAGTGAGGCCCCCCGCCAGGCCGAACACGCAGCCGGATGCCAGAAACAGGAGCGCCTCTGTGGTCACCTGCTGAACCCGAGGATCTGGGCTTTGGTCACTCGCACGTAATCATCAACCGTCATGATGATCGCGGTGGTGAATGGTAACCGAATCGGACGGAGATCGCGCACCCGTGGTAGTAGTGCCTCTCCGTATGCCCGCAGGTAACTCGAAGTCTCGTGGCCAGATGCCTCACTTCGTTCGGCATGACATGACCGACCCGGGCTGGCACGACAAGGGGAGACCGGGCCGGAGGCGCGATCAGGCGTGCAGCTCGGCGATGTCCTTGTCGTGCAGGATGTGGTCGAGGTGCACGTTCTGGCCGTCGGCGACGCCGTGGCCCCAGAGGCGTGCGGATTTGATCCGGTGCTCCAGCCCGCGGTGCACCTTGCGGGCCAGCTCATGAACGTCACTGCCGAGCGGAAGGACGAAGGGTTCGTCGAGGTCGGGCTTCTTCCCAGGCGGCTTGGCATATACTCGGATAACGCGGACCAATTCAAAGAAAAGCTCAGGGAGGCGAGCCATCTGGTCTGCGTCGCGAGTTGACAAAGGTTCGATCCGCACGCGCGTCGCGAAAAACTCGCGCAGCACCTCAAGATTGTGGCTCGCGCCGGGCACGTCGAGCTTGTTGGCCAGCACAAGTCCGGGGACCTTGAGCGGGGCCTCTGCCTCGTCCGGAAGCTCGCGCGGGCCGTCGGTCAACTCGATGCGCCGCTCGGCGAGGTGGTTCAGGCACGTCTCCACGTCCTCAAGAACCGAGTCGCTGGAGAGGTCTGCGACGGCGATCAACGCGTCCGCCGAACGCCATAGGCCGGGAAGGCCAGGGGGGACAATCTCGGCGGTTACCGGCGGCGTGTCGATGAGCTGAATCTGGATGTCCTCGTAGGGGACTATCCCGGGCAGCGGCATGGGCGTGGCGAAGGGGTAGTCCGTAATCTTGACGTGCGCGTTGGTCAGGCCGCCGACGATCGACGACTTTCCGACGTTGGGCGTGCCGATCAGGGCGATCTGACCGGCCCCGCACCTCGGAATGTGGAACGGGTCAGCCCGGGTCGAGTCCTTCTTACCGCCCGGCTGCACGGCCTTGCGCGCCGCGGAGAGCTTCTTCTTCAGCTCGGCCTGCATCTTCTCGGAGGACTTGTGCTTCGGCAACTCGCGCCACATTTCCTCCAAAGCGGCAAGCTTCTCCTCGGGCGTCTTGGCCGCCCGATACTTGGCGTCGGCCTCGTGGTATTGCGGCGTCAAGTTGAGGGCCATCGTTCAGCTCCAGCCCCAGTATATCGAAGCCGTGCCGCGACGCCGCACCTGCCCGATACCTGCCCGCGAAAGCCGGCTGGGATGGAGATGCTGGTCGGTGGCTTATCACCAGTCAGTTCGAATCCGCTACGATGATGCGTTGCGCCGCCGGTTCGATCTCAACGCGCACCGCCGCGTCGGCGCTGGTGACCGTCGGGGGTGGGAACCGACACGCCCCGGGGCGGACGGGGACGATCACGTACTCGTGAATGTGCCGACGCTGCGCGGCCAGCCGAACGACGTCGTGCGAGAGCGCTTGCAGACGCAGCCCGTGTCGCAGCCCGATCTGCCGAAAGTCGCGCCAGTCACCGACGTGCGTGTGGCAGTTTCCCGGCAGGCGCTGCTCCCAGTGGACGCGTGCCAGCGGCTGAGCGAGCGAGAACTCTTCCTGCACCAGGACCAACTGCCCGGGCGCGACGCGCTCGCCCGGCGCGATCTGCACTCGCACCCACTCCAGTTGCTGGTCGGCGGGCACGCCCGGCTCCGCCAGCGGCTCGTCTTCCGGGACGCGCTCGCGCTCCAGCAACCAGAGCTTTCGACTGATCCGGATGGCTTCCGCCGACGCGTGATCGGCGGCTGTGGGGTCGGCGTGGACGTGATACGAAGCCGTCGCGCGGCGTTGTCCGCGCTCGGTCTGGACAAGGAACACGGCGGTCCCGGAGCCGGAGCGCGCGGCTTCGACGCGGACGTGCAGTGTCACGGTGCCAGCGGGCGGCAGCGTGAGTGCGATAGACGCACCGTCGCCGGATCGCTCCAGCCGAACGCTCTGATCGACTGAGCCCCATTCATCGCTGTACAGGCCGGGGCCGCCGTCGAAGGTTACCTGCGTCTGCACGGAGGTTGGCTGGGGGTTCGTGATGGTCAGCGACGTGATCGTGCGATCGCCGAGCATGAGTTGCGCGGGCACGTTCGCGGCCAGGTGCAGGCCGGGACGCGTGTCGAGGTCAAGCGTCTTGCTGACGAAGGCGTGGTCAGGCGTCTGGGCCGCGACCACTACGCGGTACAGGCCGGGCTTCGGCGGCACGGGCACCGTGAAGGTTGTCGGCCCATCGCCGGCGGGTTGGCTGTCGACCCAGAGCGTCTGGTCTCCAAACAGGGCCTGTGCCAACGGGGGTGACAACTCGCGCGACTCGGTAATCACCTCGTCCCCGCTGGCTTGCGAAGCGGATGTGCCGGAGGAAACGACCTGGATACCGCCGGGCAGCCACGTGAGGTCCGGTCGGTCGTCACGTGGAGACCATTGCACGCCGCCGCTGCTCGAGACGTCCACCAGACGGGCCATCAAGGACGCGTCAGAAGCCGGGCTGGGTCCGCGCAGGCAGGTGACGGCGATCTCGATCGACGCACCCGGCACCGCCTCGTCGGGGCTGGCTGAGAGCGCGAGCGTCAAGGCCTGTTCATCGGCGGGTCGAACGTCTGTGACGCCAACGATCCGGACGCCATCCCCGTCGGGAGTTGCCAGTACCAGACGCATTTCGGCCGACGTTTGACCGGGCAGCGGTATGAACAGCTCGGTTGGCCCGTCGAGCGACGGTAGTTGTCGCGCCGCGAGTGGGTCGCCGGCTTCGAGCAGGAGCAGCAACGGCTGTTGCCACCGTCCCTCCAGCCGGACGTGCACGTGCGGCCGATCGTTGTGCTGAGCGAAGCGCGCTTCGTAGCGCAGCGGCGCGAGGCTCTGGAGGTCTGCTCCCTCACGGGTGCTCACTTGAATCACTTCGCGAACCGTCAGCGGCTCGCCGTCGGTTTGCGGGAGCGTGGCGACCAGCTCGTGCGATCCGGGCGCCGTCGGCCGCCAAGTCTGGCTGCGCCAGCTACCGCCGACAGGCAGCAATCGCAGTTGCGTAAGGGGAACCCCGTCTCGCCACACCTCGAGAGTCGGGTGCACGCCGGCTGCCCGGCCGGTCGGGTCGAACCAATTGACCGAGACGTGAAAGGGCTCTCCGATCCGGGGCGATGCGGTTTCGCCGCCCAGCCACAGGTGCACCGGCTCAGGCCCGATCAGCACTTCCGTAGTGTCCTGAGACCGGCGGCCGTCCCAGCCCACCGCCTCGGCCCACAGCTCGACCGCCAGCGGGCCCTCGGGCAGGTGGAACGCGGAAAGCGGCTGGACGAATTCAACCCGGCCTTCACGGTCCGTCCGCAGACTGTCTCGGATCGCGCGTGCGTAGAGCGGCTCGCGTTTCGGGTCTGTGACGGGCAGACGCATCGCCTGCACCCGAGTGCTGGCGTGCGCCTCGGCAGCCGCGGTTCCCCACGGGTACGCCACCGCTATTTGCCCTGCGATCGCTCTGGTCCCCGGGGGTAACCAGCCCGGCAGGCTGCAGCTCGCGTTGAACGGGGTAACGTCGAAGGCCCCGACGCGCACGGTCGGAGCGGAGAAGATGGTCTTGAGTGTCTGCCCGTCGAGGCGGGCCGCCACCCGCAGCTGCTTGCCCATCATGGTCGCCACGATCGGCATGCGCGCCGAGAACGTCGCGGCGTCGGAGACTGTTGCGGTGGTCGTGCCGAGGGCGTGGTCGAGGAGGTCCAGCAGTTCGAGCTCGACGGCTGAAGACGGCTTGGCGACGGTCGCGTCGTACGGTCCGCCCAGCAACCGACCGAACACGTGCAGTTGCTCGCCGACGCGCACTTCGGGCGGCCCGCCAACCAAGGCAACGACCGGCTTGGGTCGCGAAGTGCTGTCAGCGGGCAACGTACCGTGGCAAAGCGCAATTCCCTGATCGACCTGCACCAAGCAAACCCAGCGCTTGTCGCGCAGCAGACGGGCTTCGGGCGGCAGCGTGAAGATTGCCGTGCCACCGGTGAATTGCGGCTTGGTCGGCACGAACGAACCGTGCATCCAGAAGCGCGCGTTGGGCTTCGGTTGGTCGGCGGCCGGGGCGAGCTGCCCGCGGTGCGTGGTCCAGATGGCAGCGTGGCGCCCGCCGATGAGGACGGTGGCCTGCAAATCACCGGCCAGCACCAGCCGTTTGGCGGCCACGGGGTTACCGGCTTCGTCGCGCGCGTAAGCCAGGACCACGACGGCGCCGGTCGGCGCGTCGAACGTCAGCGGCTCGTCGAGCGCATCCGCATGCCACCAGTCGTGTTCTGACGCGACCGTCGGAGTCAGGTCGCGGACGGCCACCAGGGCGCCGGTGGTGGGGAGCGCCCCTTGTGCGAAACGTCCCTGACGCTGTTCCAACCAGCTGGCCAGATCGACCCGCCGCACCTCAAATTCCACCTTGGCGAGATTACGCACTGTGAGCTGGACTTTGACGCGCTGCCCGACGGTGACTTGGCCGGGGACATCCAAATCCAATTGCGGTCGCCGAATCGCACGTCGCCGCTGTTCGGCCTGCTGTGAGAGCTGGCCCAGGTTACCGGCTTGCACGCGGGCGTAGATCCGGGCGGCGTCCGTCCAGCGGCGTGCCGCCTCATATCGTTCGGCCAGCGCGAGACCGGCCTGGGCCGTCGTTTCGGTGAGCTGCGTGCGGCCTGCCAGCTCTTCGAGCAGCGTCGCACCTTCCGTGACGCCGTCCTCCGTCGCCAGCAGATGCTGGGCCAGGATCAACTCGATTTGCGCTGCCTCGGTCTCGCAGCCGGGCAGTTTGGCCGCACGCTGCCACAAGGCGGTGATCCGCTCGGTCCGGATGCGGTCGGCCGCAGCACGGTTCTCCGGCCGAGGGACGTCCATCTCCGGAATGGCCACTTCCCACTCGCCGTGCGCGGCCCACGCCTCCGCGAGCGCCACCAGCGTTTCGGCCAGGCGGTTGGTCTGCTCACGGCCGGCGAACGTCTTGGCGGCCTGATTGAGCTGGTACAACGCCGTCGCCGTCGCGCTCAGCGCGGTTTGGGCGATGCCATAGGCGAGCTGGCACTCGGGCCGCGTCAGCAGTGAGGGATCTTCCTCGGCCAGTTCTGCCAGCCGGGCCTGCCCCTCGATCCGGTCGGCGCGGCCGGGCAGGCGCATGGTTGCCATCGCCGCCAGAGCGGCGGCTTCGCGCCGCAGACGAGGGTCGTGCGTGGTGCCGCCCAGTTGCTGGCAGACGCGTTGGACTTCGAGGAAGTCGCGCGCGTAGTAGAGCTCGAAGGCCGCGCCCAACTCTGCCGGCCAAGGCTCCGGGAGGAGCCGCTCGGCGCTTTGAGCCGCCGCGGGTGTCGAGCCCAACGCCGCGAGCATCAGCGTGGGCAGCCAGCGGTGACGCCACCGTCGGGTTGTCGCGCGGTGCGGGCAGACGTTTGCATCGGATCGTTTCTGCTGGGGTAATCGCCGTGTTCTCATCGTGTGTTCCGGCGGCCGCAACCGGCTGCGCAAGCTCCAAAGTGTGTCGCGTCTGGGTGGGTATTCTACGGCATCGGGCAAGGGTGCGAAGCTGTCAGCGCAAGCGGACGAAGCGTTCGCGTGGGGGATCCGCTTGGACCAGGAGCGGCTCGATCTGGGCCAGAAAGCGTTGGGCGTCGGTGTAATAGCCGGCCGTCGGCCGCAGGTTCGGCAGCCGCTCGGTCCAGAAGTCGTTGAACCGCTGCATGAGCACTTCGCGCAGGTACTTCGCCAGCATGCTGGCCAGCGCGACAGGCAGATGATGCTTGTCGGCGTCGACGGCAAACTCGATGAACCAGTCGTTGTCGGCCGCAGCCAGACGGTAGCGGCTGCGGTGCTCCGAAACCTCGCGGATGTGCAGGTGCCGTTCCGGAAACGCCGCCGCCAGCAACGGACGGTAGTTGGTCCGGCCGCCGAGCCGATCGGCGCGCACCACCAGATCCTGTCCGCCGGCCCGCTGGGCGGCAGACTGGATCAGCCGCAGCACCTGCTCGCTCAGCACGGCGGCCTTGTTGCGCGTTCGGGAGACGCGCTGATTGAAGCGATCTTCGGTCACGACCTCGGCCATCATGCCGCAACAAGTC
>CAZDTB010000254.1:0-6950 GCA_964508075.1 uncultured Planctomycetales bacterium | reverse complement strand
ATCATGCTGCTGATGTTCTTGTTGTTGGTGGTATTCCAGCGGCTCAATCGAGTTCGGCAAGAGGCGAATCGTATGGACACCGAGGTCGTCTTCGGGATCGGCCGTCACAAAGCGCGCTTCCACCTGGGGTGGCACGCCATGGCGATGCAAGCCAGCCTGGTCGCGTATGCCGCCGGGGGAGTGTTTACCACGCGCCTGTGGACGGAGGGATTCTGGATCCTGGTGGGCCTGTCCTGCTGCCTGGTAAACGTGGCGTTGAGAATCAAACAGGATGAGGGGCTTCTGGACGAGCGGGCCGCGCCGAGCTTGTCGTCGGGCGTCCTGCACCCCGACCGGTCGATGCCCCCCCCCGTGCTGGGAGAGTCTTCATGAACCTGGCGCTTGTGATCGACGCGCTGGTCGGGGGCGGTGCGGAGGGTGTGGTGCAGCGGCTGGCGCTGGGGCTGGCAGATCGTGGGCAGCGCGTGTTCGTATATTGTCTCAAGGCGGCCGGCCCGCCGGCGGAGCACTTGCGGGCAAAAGGTGTCGTCGTTCGCGAGGCGGAGAGTCGCGGGCTCGATCTGATGCTGTACTGGCGTCTGGGCCGCTGGCTGCGGAGCGATCGGATCGACGTTGTCCATGCTCACAGTTGTGCCGGACTGGTCTGCGTCTTTCCTGCCGCCAAGTTGCTGAGGGTTCCGGTGATGCACGTTCGGCACGGGTGGTCGCTCGGGCGGCGCAGCCGGTACGCCCGATTGGCGGATTGGCTCAGCCACGCGATCGAGTGTGTCGGGGTCAATTGCGAGACGGGGCGCAGCCGCTTGCCGCCTGGTCGTGTGGCGCAAAGCGCGGCCTGCTTGCCCAACGGTGCCGACCCGACGCCGACGGCGCCGCAGGAATCGCGAACGTTGTTGGAGGGGCTCTGCGGCCGTTCTCTGCGTGGGCCGGTTGTGCTGAGCGTGGCGAACATCCGGCCGGAGAAGGACATCCGCGGGCTTTTGCACGCCTTTGGCCTGCTGCGGCGTGAATTGCCGGAGTCCGAGCTGGTCTGCGTGGGATCGGTTCTGGATGAGCGGTACGGGGCTGAGGTACAACGCGACGTGCGTGAGCTGCATCTGGAGGATTGCGTTCACTTTCCGGGTCATTTCGCCGATGCGGCCCGATTGATGCCCGGCGCCAATGTCTTGTGTCTCAGCAGCCGAACTGAGGGAAGACCGAACGTTGTTCTGGAGGCGATGGCGCAGGAAGTGCCGATCGTGGCGACAGCAGTCGGGGATGTCGGTAGCCTGAACCCGCGCTGCGACCGGGAACGTCCGCTGCTCCGGCACAACGAGACGGCACTGCTTGTCCCGCCGAACAATCCGGAGGCCTTGTTCGAGGCATTGCGTCACGCGCTGTGCGACGCGGAGGCCGCGCGGACGCGCGCCCGGCGGGCGATCGACGAACACCGCCGGGCCCATAGCACGGAACGGATGATCGATTGTTACGAGCAGACGTATGCCGACTGCGCCCATCGCCAGAGGAGGTTCGCTGTAGCCAGAAAGAAGCGAACCGTATCACCACGCCGCCCGCGCGTGGTCATGCTGGGGCCGGCTCCGCCGCAGATCGGCGGGATGGTTACGTCGATCGGACTGTTGATGAAGAGCCCGCTTTGCGAGACGTACGAACTGTATCGCGTCGGCTCACCGGTGGACTTGACCTACGACGCGGAGGCGCAGCTGGCACGAGGACTTGGGCGCGTGTTGGCGATCGCCCGGGCGGTCGCCCGGCACGTCGCGGCGCTGCCCAAGTTGGCCTGGCTGCTGATCGACCGGCAGATCGCGATCTTGCACATTCATACGTGCAGCTATTTCACGTTCTACCGCAATCTGGTCGACCTCGCCGTGGCCAGGTTGCTCGGACGAGCGGTGATTCTGCACGTGCGCGGCAACATGTTCGCGCGATTCTGCGCGGGGAGTGGACGTCTGGGACGATGGGTGATTCGGCGTGGGCTGGAGGCGGCCGACGCGGTGATCGTGCTCTCGCAGGGCTGGTATGAGGCGTTACGACCGTACGCCGGCAAGGCCCGGCTGGTCGTGGTTCCGAACGCGTTTGACCCGGACGCAATCCCGACCCGGGAAGAGGCGGCCGGCGCGCGGGAGGCTCGGAGGAAGAATGATCCGGCGGGTCGCTGCCGATTCCTGTTTCTGGCGTTGGTGCGTGAGATCAAGGGGGTGGGGGACTTGATCGAGGCGGCGCGAATGCTACACGCACGGAGGACGCCGTTCGAGCTGTATATCGCGGGGCCAGCGACGGACGGTGATGGGGAGCGCTGGGAGCGGCAGGTGCGGGACGCGGGGTTGGAAGGGGTAGTGACGTTCGTCGGGCCGGTAAGCGGAGCTGCCAAGGCACGCCAGTTGGCGTCGGCCGACTGCTTCGTGCATCCGAGCCACAGTGAGGGACTACCGAATTCGGTGCTGGAAGGCGGCGCGGCGGGCTTGCCGGTGATTGCGACTGCGGTTGGGGCGGTTCCGGAAGTGTTCAACCCGCCGGATCTGATTGCGGCGGGGGAACGGTTGCCGCTGGGGCCGCTGGTCTCGCCGTGCGATCCGGCGGCGTTGGCCCGGGAGATGGAGCGGATGGCGGGCGATGCGGAGTTGCGTCGGCAGGTGGGCGAGCGGCTGCGCGAGCGGTTCAACGCAGAGTACAGTATCGAGCGCCTGGCCGAGCGCATCGGCCCGATTTACGAGCGGATTCTCGGGTTGTCGGAGACTTACACGGCCGACGAATCGCCGTCGGTCGCCGTCGTCGCCGAGCTTAGGTCGGTTGTCTCCGGTGATGATGAGCCGTTGCAGGTTTCACCGGAGGTTTCGCGGCCGCGCGTCGCCGAACCTGTGTACCAGGAAGCGCGATGAGCCTGTCGCGGTGGTTGGTCAAGCACTTGACGTACCCGGCGCATGAATGGCTGCGCGGACGGCCGACGCTACCCTGCTACCATGAAATGCTGCGACTCGGCCGCGCGTCGGATGAGCAGGTGGGGGCGCTGGCCCGGCGGCGGCTGCGCGAACTGTTATGCTTCGCGGCCGACCGGCTGCCTTATTATCGCCAGCAGTTTGAGCGTTGCGGCGTGGATCTGCGGGCACAGGATCCTTATGCCGAACTCGGCAAGCTCCCGGTGCTGGAGAAGGCCGACGTGCGGGCCAACCTGGAAGGGCTGGTGGACCGCGATGTTCCGGGGGGACTGATCCCGTGCGGGAGCGGCGGGACTATCGGCGATACGCTGCATTTCTTCATCGATCGCGCTCGCCGGGCGCAGCCGCTGGCCTGCCGGCTGTTTATGCAGGGGTTATTCGGCGTGCGGCCGGGCGATCGGCGCGTGTACTTGTGGGGGTCGCCGATCGAGTCGCGCGGCTCGCGGCTCAAGCGGTGCCGTGACCGGCTACTGAACGAGCTGCTGCTGGACGCGTTTGACTTGGGGCCGGCCGCCACCGACGCGCATCTGGCTGCGATTCGTGCGTTCCAACCGCGCCTCCTTTATGCCTATCCGTCTGCGGCGGCCCATCTTGCTCAGCGCGCGGCCGAACGGTTTGCGCCGCGTCACTTTCGGTGGCTGCGGCTGGTCGTGCTGACCGGCGAGGAAGTCACGCCTGACCAGGTCGAACAGGTGCGCGAAACCTTCGGCTGCGCGGTTGCGGCGGAGTACGGCAGCCGGGAGGTCGGGCTGATCGCGCACGAGTGTCCGCTGGGTGAGCTGCATATCATGTCGCCGCACATTCACGTTGAGGTTGCCATCGGTGGTCGGGCGGTGCCGACTGGGGAGGTTGGTGAGGTGCTCTGCACCACGCTGACGACCCGGGGGCTGCCGCTGATCCGCTATCGTCTCGGGGACGTGGGGGCGCTGGTCTCGGAGCCGTGCGCGTGCGGGCTGCCGTTTCCGCTAATGCGGATCGAGGGTGGGCGGACGACGGGGTTTGTGATGCTGCGTGACGGGCGGTTGTGTCATGGTGCGGTCTCGTCGAGCGTGTTGCGTGAGGAGCCTGGGATTGTCGAGTTCAAGACGTTTCAACACGCGGCCGATCGCTTCGAAGTGCTGCTGGTAGTGGATGAGCGTTTCGATCACGCGACGATCGAGCGGATCCGACAGCGTTATCGCGTGCTGTTCGGCCCACACGTTCAGGTCGCTTGCCGTCTTGTCGATCGCATTCCACCTGACCCGTCGGGCAAGCGCCGGCACGTCGTTTCCGAAGTGGCGCCGAACTACGCCAGCTTCGAGGTCGTGCGTCCGTTGGATTGACCGGTTGAGAACCGCTCCCGCAGGCAGTTCGGCAGCCCCATCTAGAGATCCAGCACGAACGTCGGCAGTTCGCGGTTGGCGCTGACGTGTTGCAGAATGTTGTGCGCCGTGTCGAAGCGGTGAGCGCGGAGCAGGCCTTCGAGTTTCGACTCGGTCTTGTGCAGGTTCACCCGGTGCCGCCATTGCGAGAATCGTCCCACCGGCAACCGCGGCTGGTGGGGATCGAGCTCCCAGGGGTGGAGGTAGATCAGGGCCGGCTGCTCGCGGCGCTCGCGCGCGGCGAGGCAGTGGTGGAGGATCGCCCTCGGTAACAGGCGCAGGTAGCCGCCGCCGCCGACCGGCACGCGTAGCAGGCCCCAGTCGAGAGTCAGCGGGGGGAATTCGAGGATGGCGGTTCCGGAAGGCGCGACAGCCCAAAACGGCCCGAGCGGCGCGCGGGGGACGCCATAGCGGTCGTGTCGGATCGGGAAGATGCTGGCATCGTATTGGAAGCCCTCGGCGATGACGACATCGAGGGCCCAGGCGGTGGCGCGGGTGATCGAGAACGTTGGCGCGCGATGGCCGAGCAGCCGGACGCCGACCGCATCTTCGATCGTGTGACGGGCGCGGCGAAGGTCGTCGCGGAGTCCCTCCGGTTTGAGGCGTGCGAGGTGCTGGTGTCCGTTGCCGTGGCAGGCGATTTCGTGGCCGCGCTCGGCGAGGCGGCGGAGCAGGGGAGCCATCTGTTGGGCGCAGGTTCCGAGCACGAAGAACGTGGCGCGGCTGCCGTGTTCGTCGAGCAGGGCGGCGATGCGTTCGACGAAGGGCTCGGCGCGAGGCTGCATCAGCGGCCAATCGGCGGGATCCAGACAGGTGTGAAAGGCTTCGGCGTGGAAGTACTCTTCGACGTCGATGGTCATGCAGTTGAGCGACGTTGGTGCGGAAGGCGGCTGGCGGACACTCTCACGTTGAGTTTGAGGCGCGCATGCGGTGGAACTCATATGACGCTTATCGGACAAGCGTGGACAGGGACGCGGCGAGAGCGTAGATCCTGCGCCAAAATATCCGGACAGTAGGTGTTTTGCCCTAATCCGCGACATGCAAGGGGGCGATGCAAGAGCTATGGGATCAGTTGACACGCAATCTCCGCCGGACGCTGCCAGCCCGCCGGATCCCGAAGTCCTTCGGGAGCGGCCGGTGTGCCGCTGTGGGCACTGTCGGACGGTGATCGATGTGCCTGAGGGTCACCGGCGGGTTCACTGTCCGGAGTGCGGGCGGTCGAACGCGATACCGAGGCGGGTGTACGTGACCTGTGAGCGCTGTAGCGCCGGGCAGCGGATCCGCTTCAGCCAGCGCAACGACCCGCCGCTGTGCGTGAACTGCGGCCATTCGTTTCGCCTGCGCGAGGTTGAGCTCGCGCCGCAGCAACAGCACGTGCGCGTTGCGCATGGGCACACACGCCGACATGACAACGCGGTGCTGGCGATTCTGCTTTACGCGATTGCGCTGGTTCTGTTTCTGTGGTGGCTTATCCAACGCTAGTCAGAGCGGGTTCTGCCCGGCCTGACTCGCTCCCCGTGCCCATTACGACGTGGGAGAGTTGCTCGAGGCGGGCACGCCAGCCTTCCTGCCGAACCAACGCGCGTCGCCCGGCGGCGTTCCCGTCCTGTGAGGCGACCAAGGCTGTGCCGCAGGCCGCGATGAACCGGTCGAGCGTTTCGGCAGTCTGCACCGCGGGCCTGTAGCGCAGGACCTCGGGGAGGGGAGCGGAGACGACCGGCAGGCCGGCGGCCAGGTATTCCCGCAGCTTGATCGGATTCACCGCTCTGGTCAGGCGGTTCATCCGAAACGGGATCAGGCCCACGTCGAAAGCGCGGCAATACCGGGGCAGTTCATCGTACGGCTTCCCCCCGAGCAGATGGACGTTGTCGAGGCCATTCAGCACGCACGTATCGCAACGCACCGATCCAATCAGGACAAACGACCACTCCAGCTTGCGACGGGCGGCGGCTGCAATCAGGTCCAGATCGACATAGTGGCTGATCAACCCCAGATAGCCGAAGACCGGTTTGGGGATGTCGCGGATGTCCGGTGGCAGTTGGCCAACGGGGACGTTCGCTGTCGACGCGAAGTGATCGAAGTCGACGCCGTGCGGTACGAGGTGCGTGTTGGCATGCTGCCGTCGGTGCCGCTGGTAGAGTGTTTCAGAGGTGGCGATCACGACGTCCGCCGCACCAACTGTCCTCTGTTCCAGCCGCGTGACTAACTCGCTGTTGTATCCGGTGAACGCGGCGAAATCGTCCACGCAGTAGTAGACCACCTTCTCGGGCTTGAGTGGTCGGATCAGTTCGGGCGCGTCGGGCGTGAACAGCCAGAGTTGGGTCGGATACTGCGGCAGGGACGCCAGCGTGCTGCTGATTTGTCGGACCAGCAGGCGCGCATTGAAGAAGCGGGCGGTCGGCGATTCCGGCAGCGGCAGCAGTAGGGGGGAGAGCACGTCGATCGTTCCCGAAGGACCTTGGGACACCCGCCGTACCCCCGCCCAGGCCTGGCGCAGGCGGCGAAAAACCATTCGTGAGTCACTGCGGTTCAGCTTCGGGCGGCGCGAGGCGTGGTAGTTGACCCAGAGAATGTGGTTCTGCTCTGCGAGCAGGCGCATGATGTGTTGCTTGCTGGTTGGGTGTTCGAACCAGTTGCTGGCCACACAGATGATGTTGCG
>CAZDTB010000253.1:2427-6963 GCA_964508075.1 uncultured Planctomycetales bacterium | reverse complement strand
AGCAGCCCGCTGTAGAGCTGGATCGCCCCGAGCGGGTTACGCACCTCGTGGGCCACACCGGCGGCCAACTCCCCCAGCGACGCCAGACGCCGGCGCCGCTCCAACTCGCGGTCTTTCGAGCGGACCTCATCACGCAGCCGCACGACCTCGTGCTGTAGCTTTTCGTGCGTCATTTGCAGACGTTCGGTCACTTCCATGTAGTCGCGCAGCACGCCCTGCAACTCGTCGGTGCTCGACGTCGGCGAACTGGCTTCCTGCAATTCGGGCCTCACACGCTGCTCCGCGAACAGTTGTCCGATATCACACTCGCGCCCACCATTCAGCCGGTCACGTCCGCCCTCCCGCCGCCGCTCGCCGGGCCGGATTGCCGGGCGTAGGCGGCGTTCGCGGCTCGCCCGCCGGAGACGTCGTTCAGTGACCGCGCTACCGCCTGCTTACGCGCCGACAACAGGGCCTGGTCCTCCTGATCGGCCTTCAGAATGACCTGAAGCATTCCGTTGATCTCTTCCAGGAGTTCGGTTGCGGTGTGGCGGGTCACGATCGGCAATGTCTCGTACACGCTCTGCCAGTTGCGCCGATAGGGCGAGAGCTTCTCGTTGACCGCCGCCAGCGCCGCGACCAGCGACTGGCGGTCGCCCAAGATGTTCAGCAACAACTCCGGCCGGTCACCCGAGATCAACGTGCGTTGCCGCTCGCTCAAGTCCTGGAGACGCAGGTACAGATCACGCTGCTCCCTCAGCAGCTCAATCAGCCCATCGGACGTGACCTGCGACGTGTTCGTGCTCATTGCTCTCACTCCTACGAGAAACCACACTGCTCACGGCGTTTCCGCAAACACGTCTCGAAACAAGTGCGATGACCGGACGACCGCCAGATAACGATCCCATGCCACCCGATCCATGCCGTCGTCGTACTCGGCAAAGGCGCCTTCCGGAATGCTCCCGAGCAACCAGCGCGCCCGCTCAACCGCCCGGGCCGCTTCGATCAGCTTGCCCTGCCGCAGGTGGATGTTGGCGATCTGCACCTGGGCGGCCAGGGCGGCCGGCTCGCCCTGGTAACGAGCCGCCGCCTGGCGGTAGATCGCCAGCGCCTCCGCCAGCGTGCTCGGCTCGTTCAGCTCGACCAGGCAGTCGCCCCGGTAGAACAGCGCCAGCCGTTCGTACACGCCCGGCGCCCAGGTCTGCTCGGGCATGTCGCTGACCTCGTTGGCGAAGGCCTCGAACAGCTCCGCCGCCCGCTGAAAACGCTCGCGGCTCACACGCCGTCGGGCCGCCTCGGGGCCCGCCGTCTCGTCCGCCAGCAAGGCGTGGGCGCTACCGCGATAGGCGTCAGCCAGCATGAAGCGGACGCGATAACGCTCCGGGTCTTGCGCGTAGAACACGAGGAAGTCTTCCATGCGACTGATCGCCGCCGCGTGTTCCTGCCGCTGATAGAGCAGATCGCACAGCCCAAACAGGGCTTCGCGGAACACCTGCGCCTGTGGCGCAACCTGCTCGCCTTCGAGCAGACTCTCGAAGATGGACTGGGCCTCGGCATAGTGCTCCTCACCGAGTGCCACCAGGCAGTTCGCGCTGAGCAGACGCGCCCGCAGGGATTCCTCCAGCCGGGGGAAGCTTCCGATCAACTGGCGGTAATGCTCGATCGCTTCGGTCAAGTGCCCGTCCGCTGCGTACGCCTGCCCCAGTCGTAACAACGCCTGCGGCATACGCGGGTCGAGCGAACGACCGGCGGCGAAGCGTGTCAGCATTCGCCGGGCGTCCCGCGTTCGCCCGGCCTGATCGAACTGGTCGGCGCTCTCCCACAACAACGCTGCATACCGGGGCTCGTCGAGCTGGGCCAACTCGCCGGCCTGCTCGTAGGCGTTGGCCGCAGCCGCGTGCCAGATCCGCTTCCGTTCGACATCCGTGTTCAACTCGGCCGCTTCGGCGTACTCACGCCCGATCTGCTCCAGAAACTCGAGCCGCATCTGCGGGTCGGCCTCCGGCGTCAGTTCCAGCCCGAGCTTGAGATACGCCAGCGCGTTTTCGCAATCCTGGTCCTTCCGCCGCTCACGCAGCAGTCGCATGACCGTCTGGCGCAACCGCGGGCGTGCCACGCTCAATTCGGCTGCGTCGCCCTGCAAGCGGGTGATGGCGGCGCGGATCGCGTCGCAGGCCGCCTCGTGCCGCCGGAGCATCCCCAGGGCCTCGGCGCGGCCCTCGGTGACAACGGCCAGGAAGTTGCCGTGCGACTGCAACGCCAGCGCGTCGTCGAAGCACGCCAACGCCGCCTGCGGTCGCTCTTCGGCCAGCTCGACGCGCCCACGCAACCAGCGGCTCATCGCCGGCAGGAAACCGGCCTGGTCGAGCTGCGCATCAGCGGGCCGGTCTTGGGCCAACCACTGGTCAACGCGGTCGAGTAGCGGCACGGCCAGCTCGGTTCGCTCCTCGTGCAGGTGGACCCAGGCCCACAGATAGTCGTGGTAACCCTTCAGGTCGGATCGTTTGAAGCGCAGTCCCTGGCGAGTCAGCAGTTCGCGGGCCCGCTCGGCATCGTCGTGTTCGAGCGCCTCCTGCACGGCGTGCCGCAGCACCCACCACAGATAACCGGGCGCAACGCCCTCCTCGTCGAGCAACGCCTGGATGTATCGCTGTCGCTCCTCCTTCGCCGCCGGCTGGCCTTCGAGCAGCCGCACCAACGCCTGTAGCGCGCCGCGTCGCGCATCTCCCGCCGACTCCTTGGAAAGCACCGTGCGATAGGCGCTGATTGCCGGCTCCGCCTCACCGAGCCACTCGTGCGCCCGGCCGGCGCGCAGCGCAGCATGCCCGTCGGGCTGCGCCCCGCACGCGATCGCCGCTTCGTGGTGCTCCAGCAGCAACCGCGTGTTTGCTCGGTTCGGGATGCCGCGGATCAGTTCCTGACGATAGACCACGTCCGCCAACGCGTCGTGCAGCCGGGCACGCTGCGCACGCGGGGGCGGCGGATCGTACTCCAACAAGTTGGCGGCGGCGTCCGCCGCGTGGTGATACGCGCCGCGTTCGGCAAGCGTCAGAATATCAGCCAGCAACGCATCGAAGGGAATAGACTGCTTGGTGGGCTTCATCCGGTAGAGGGCAACGCCGCCGACGATGATCGCGCAGATCGCCAATGGGATCTGCCACCGACCAGCTAGAATTGCCGCTACGCTCTCCCAGCGCTTCATACTGCTCGTCCTGAGCGTTCGATTCGCATCCCGCAGTGACCGAGCGGGTTGCCGGCGAGCACCCAGCCTCGGGTACCTCCCCTATCGGAAGCGTGAAGGCTCCAGGTGCATCAAAACTGCGCACCGAACCTGCAAGATGCACCGGATGTGCTGGAGTCGCCGTCGAGCGGCGCCCGATACAATCTATGTAGCGTTCTGAGGGCAGAGTATGTCCGATAATCATGCGGATGTTGTTCTGGTAACCGCCGACCGCCGGCTGCAGCAGCTCGTCGCGCGCCAAAAGCCGTCCTCCGCCACGCTGCGCTGCCTCAGGCCCGCGGAGCTGAAAAACTCTGGCCTGCCGCCGGCTGATCAATGTTGGCTCGACCTTGACTCCGGAACCGTTCCCGACATCGAGCGCTGCCGGCGTCGCGTGTACTTCTACTCGCAGCTCCCCGAATACTCCCGGCAGCTGCCAACCGGCTTGTTCCTCCGCAAGCCCTCTGCCGCCCCAACCGTCGCGGTCCTCTGGGCCGCGGTGGCGCCCGCCCCAGATCGTGCGCTCATCCCGCCCAAGCACGAACAGCCCGGCCAAACCGCCCTGCTGCCCGCCTGGCTGCTCGACCTGCACCAGCTCGATCTGCGCGAGTTCTGCCATGCTTGCGTCGAAAAACTCCCCTCCCGGCTCGGCTATGCTGAAGTCGCACTCTATCTCTATGACAACGAGCAGCAGGTCCTCACGTTGGCCGAGACCAATTCCAGGCGGCATCTCGAGCTCGCCGTTCCCCTGGCACCAGACAACGATCACCTACTCGCGGTCGTGGCCCGCGGCGGCGAGCCGTTGATTGCCAACGATTTGGCCGAAGCCTGCCGGGCGCGCGGGATGCGCTGCCCACCCAACCTCCTGGACGAACCGCACCACGCTGCGCTCATCGCCCCGTTGATCACGGAGCGTAAACTTCATGGGCTGCTCCAACTCAGTGGGTGCCGCGGAACCGAGCTCAGCGAGGCCGACCTGCCCTTCCAACACGTCTTCGAATTCCTCGCCCGCTGTTTGCGGCACGCTCGTCGATATCTGCGGGCGCAGGTCGAAGCCCGCGTCGATCGGCTGACCGGGTTGTTCAACTATCGCTGGATGATCGAGGCGCTCGGCAAGGAAATCCGTCGATCGCAACGTTACGGCAGCGCCCTCTCGCTGATCATGGCCGACCTGGATGGACTCAAATCGGTCAACGATCGCTTCGGACACCTTGCCGGCGATGCCTTGTTGCGACACATCGCCGGCAAGATCAGCGCTGCCCTGCGGCAGATCGACTCGGCGGCCCGGATCGGCGGCGATGAGTTCGTGGTCCTGCTCCCGGCAACCAATCTTGACG
>CAZDTB010000253.1:0-2417 GCA_964508075.1 uncultured Planctomycetales bacterium | reverse complement strand
CGGCGCACGCCACGTCGCGCGGCGGATCCTGACCGCCATCCGTACCGATGCGCCCGTGATCAAACACCAGACCCTCCCCGTCGCTGCCAGCCTTGGCGTCGCGCAGTGGCAGACCGGCTGGGAAGAGAGCCAACTCATCGCTGCCGCCGACCAGGCCATGTACGCCGCCAAACGCGAGGGCCATAACCGGCTGGCTTGTCACCCCCTCAAGGAACCCTCCAAACCGGCTGTCCCGACGCCTCTCCAGCGCACGAAATAGGACTGCCAATCGCAGCCCGCGCGGCGCTCGCCCTGGGGTCAATCCCGCCTTCCCGCTGGATTCCAAACGCCGTTGCGATTAACAATGACGCCTGCTCGTGACCTTGCCCTACGACCGTCTTTGGCCCGACGAGCGAAACCAGGCTGAGATGCTCGACTGCTCCGCCATCCTGAGGCATGCCCGACGATATCAGCAGCCGATGGTGCGCTTTCTGCGCGAGTTGGTCGCGATCCCCTCCGAGAGCCGAAGCGAGGGCAAGGTCATCCGGCACATCCGGCATAAACTCAAATCCCTGGGGGTCTGCGACCGCATCTGGGTCGACCGTTTCGGCAACCTGCTTGCCCGCATCGGCGCCGGCCCGCGCTTGATCGCCATCGACGCCCATGTCGACACCGTCGGCCTCGGCAACCTCGACCAATGGCGGCACGATCCCTACAAGGGGAAAGTCAGCGGTGGCATCGTCTACGGTCGCGGCGCCGGCGACCAGAAGGGCGCCATCCCCGCCATGGTTTACGCTGCCAAAACCATCAAAGACCTCAACCTGCGCAGCAGCCAGTGGTCATTGCTGCTGACCTTCACCGTCTCCGAAGAAGATTGCGACGGTTTGAGCTGGCGGCACATCGTCCGCGAAGACCGGGTTCGGCCCGAGTGCGTCGTCGTCACCGACTCGACCAACTGCCAGATCTTCCGCGGGCAGCGCGGGCGGATGGAGATCGGCATCAGCACCCGCGGCCGCTCGTGCCACGGCGCGATGCCGCACAAGGGCGACAACGCAGTCTACAAGATCGCCCGCATCATCACCGAAGTCGAAAAGCTCAACGAGCGGCTGAAATCCAACGATTTCCTCGGCCGGGGCACGGTCACGGTCACATACGTCGACTGCCGCACGCCCAGCCTCTGCGCCGTCCCCGATCAGGCTTACATCCACCTCGATCGACGGCTGACGGTCGGTGACACGAAAACTTCGGCGCTGCGCGAAGTGCGCGAAGCTGTCCGCCGCGCGGGCGTGCACGCCTCCATCAGAGTCCCGACGTACGACGCGCCGACCCACACCGGGCTTGTTTACCCCACGGAGAAGTACTTCCCGACCTGGTGCGCGCCCCCTGACGCCCGCCAGGTCCGCGCGGCGGTCGAGACCTACCGCGCTCTGTTTCGGAGGAAACCCCGCGTGGGCCGCTGGACCTTCAGCACCAACGCGGTCGCGATCGCCGGCATCTTCAAGATCCCCTGCGTCGGCTTCGGCCCGGCCCCGGAAAACGTCGCCCACACCGTCAACGACAGTGTGCCGATCGACCACCTGGTCAAGTGCGCTGCGTTCTACGCGGCCTTTCCGCAGACGTACTGCTGCACTGCGTAAGCAGCATCACGGAATCAAGAACGACGATTCACACGCGTTTCAGCCGGATCCTGCGCGGCATCCAGAGGTAGCGACCTGGCCGCGCACTGGCCCGAGTCCGTTGACGGCGTTCCTGGCGAACCATGACCGGGGCAGGCCCTGGCCGCAACAAAAGGCTGCGCAAATCTTGTTCGTGCTTCGTATCAGTGGCGCGCGCGGCTGGTGTGCGCGTACAGCGTCTCCGCATGATAGCTGCTGCGCACAAATGGGCCGCTGGCGACGCCATCGGAGCCCAGCCCTTTCGCAATATCCGCCAGTTCGTCGAATTCCTCCGGTCGGTAGTACTTCTCGACCGGGAGCTGCCTGTCGCCGGGGCGCAGGTACTGGCCGATCGTCAGCAAATCGCAACCAGCCGCGCGCAGGTCTTTCATGGCCTGTGCCAACTCGTCTCTCGTTTCGCCCAGCCCGACCATCAGGCCGCTCTTGGCCTTGGTGCCAGGGCTGATCTCTTTGACGATCCGCAGCACGTCGAGCGAGCGCTGGTAGCGTGCCCCGGGCCGCGCGCGTTTCTGCAAGCGCGCCACGGTCTCGAGGTTGTGGTTATAGACCTCCGGCCGGGCGTCGCAGACGACCTTGATCAGCTCAGGCCGGGCGTGAAAGTCGGGTACCAGAACTTCCACGGTCGCCTCGGGGAGCTGAGCTCGTATCGCCGCGATGCAGTGGGCGAATTGCCCGGCCCCTTCATCGGGCAGATCGTCACGGGACACGCTGGTAATGACCACGTGCCGCAGCTTCAGGTGTGCCGCCGCCGCGGCGAGCCGC
>CAZDTB010000252.1:2656-6964 GCA_964508075.1 uncultured Planctomycetales bacterium | reverse complement strand
CTGGACGGGCACGCGCTGATCATGGTCCGCGACGAATCGCTGGCCAAACCGGGTCGGATCGGCGTCTGGACCAGGGCCGACGCGCTCGGCAGTTTCGACCGAATCGAAGTCAAGGTGAATCCAGCAGCAACACAGGAAGGGAAGTAGAGATCTCACGCGGGCGGCCGTGTCTCGGCCCCCGTCAGGAAGGAGCAGCGTCATGCCGGTAACGATGCATTTGCGACAAGCGATCTTGGCCGCGTGTGCCGGGCTGTTTGTGTTTTCCCCGATCGCCGTCGCACGGGGTCCTGACGCGATGACCAATCAGGTCTCCACGGTCAGGCTCACGCCGCCCTCCGTCATCGAGGACAACAGAGCCGTCACCGAGCGGCTGCTTGCCCATCCGATCCGCCAGATCTGGGCGATGCCGACGTTGCGTGAGGATCACCTGGGTCGTCCGGTGGTCTGCTCGGCCTTCATCGACATACGCGAGAGCATGACTGAAGCGCACGAGAATCAGTTCGGCCCGCGCGGTGTGGAGGGCGGCTGGAACTGCGGCGGGACCAACGGGATCTACCCGCCCGACCCGATCATGGCGGCCGGCCCGGCCCACCTGATCGTCGCGACCAACGAGCAGTTCAAGATCTACACCAAGGAGGGCACCGAGGAGTTCGTCTCGACCTGGGGGGCGTTCTTCTCCGACGTCAAGCCGCCCGGCACCTTCACCACCGACCCGAAGGTCATCTACGACCACGACAGCGGCCGTTGGTTCCTGCTGATCCTGGCGATTAACAGCGGCGACTTGTATTCGTACTACTTGCTGGCGGTGAGCGACGACTCCGATCCGAACGGGACCTGGATGAAGTACGCGCTCGAGTCCACGCTCAACGGCGAGGACCCCTCCAACAACTGGTCGGATTACCCGGGGCTCGGTGCGTGCGCCGACGCAATCTACATCACCTCCAACATGTTCCACCGCTTTACTGGCTCGCTCCAGTATGCGAAGATCCGCGTGTTACCCAAGCAACAGCTACTCGACTTCGAGACCACGCTGACCTGGTCCGACATCTGGGACATCGCCGATCCGGGCGGCGGGACGGCCTTCACCATCCAGCCCGCCCAGCACTGGGGAACGCCGCCGGTCCCCTTCCTGGTCGACTCCAATCCGGACAACCAGATCTCGGTCTTCGGCGTCAACGACCCGCTCGGCTCGCCGACGCTGACCAGCCTGTCGGCGACGGTCAATAACTTTGCCGACCCGCCCAGCGCGGAGCAGCTCGGCGGCCTTCCCGATCTCGACACGATTGACACGCGGGTGTACAATGCGGTCTGGCGGAACGATTACATTTACTTTGCCCACAATCGCAACCGCGTCAACAACGCCGGCTCTAAGTGGTACAAGGTCAGCACGGCCGACTGGCCCGCATCGCTCACGGTCGCCGCTGAGGGCTCGGTCGGGGACAACACGGTCAACATGTGGTTCCCCTCGGTCGCAGTCAATCAGAATGACACCTTGGTAGTCGGGTTCTCGCACTCCAGCACCAGCGCGTACGCCTCGATCTACTACGCGTTTCGGCCCGCCGACGGGTCGATGTCCGACCCGCTTTACATCCACTACGGGAGCGGCCACTACACCGGCTCCGGCTACAGCCTCGAACGCTGGGGTGATTACACCGGCACCGTTGTCGATCCGGAGGACGACATCAGCTTCTGGCACTACAACGAGTTTCCCAATCCGGTTAACTCGACCAAATGGCGCACCTGGGTCGCCAAGTTCACCGCCGACGACGATTGCGACGCCCCCGGTTTCACCGTGCAACCCGAGCCGACGCAGACCATCTGCCTGGGGCAGGATGCGTCGTTACACGTCGAGGTGGACCAGCCGACGGCGGAGTTGCAGTGGCGCATCGGGACCACTGACCTGGTTGACGACGGCCATATCTTCGGTTCAACCACCGAAACGCTCTACATCTACAACATCACCCTGGACGATCAGAGCAGCAACTACAACTGCAAGGCGACCAACGTCGAGGGCGGCGGCTGCTATGCCATTTCCGACAATGCCGAAATCCTGGTCGACCCCGACGTGCCGGTGATCTACGCGCACCCGGAGGACCAGGAGGTGACCGAAGGCGATCCCGTCCTCTTCACCATCAGCGTCCAGGACCCGATCTTGCAGGAATTCCAATGGCGAAAGGACGAACAGTCGCTTGTGGACGACGACCAGATCACCGGAGCCACCACCTCCATGCTGTATATCAACCCGACCGAGCTGGGCGACGCCGGCCTGTACGACTGTGTCGTGACCGCGGACCTGGGCGAGGGCTGCTCGATTACTTCGGACGCAGCGACGCTCGTGGTGAACCCCAGTGGCGGCTGCCCCAACCCCGGCGGCTCCGGCAACTACTGCACCGCCGACATCGACGGCAGCAGCGATTGCATCGTTGCCCTGAATGATCTGGCACAACTGGTGGGCCACTACGGCATCACTACCGGGGCGGTCCATGACGACGGTGACCTCGATGGCGACGGCGATGTCGACCTGTCCGACTTGGCGGCACTGCTCGGCCAGTACGGCGACGACTGCAATTGAGGGTTGCGGCACGCATCTTGCGGCCAGCCGGAACCATTCCCGTGGCCCAGCCACCTGCAAGCTGAGTGATCTTCAAGGGTAGCACTGTTCAAGGACCACGCCCGAGTTTAGGCTACACGTCGAGTCGGCGGCTGACCGGCAGACGGGAGACGTGGCAGAGGCGCACGGGACAAGGAGATCCGGCGTGGCGCGGTCGCCGGCATACAAGAAGGTTCAGCTCGCTCGGGCGTGGGCGTCCGGCAACCCGGTCTGGTGCGCGTGGCAGGTGAACTATCGCTGCAACTATCGGTGCAGCTTCTGCCATTACTGGCACGACGCGATGGGGGATCAGCCGGAGACAACCGTCGAGCAGTTTCAGATCGGCTCGAAAAAGCTGTCGGAGCTGGGGACGCTGCTGGTGTCGCTGGCGGGTGGCGAACCGCTGGTCCGGCCGGATATCGTCGATATCGCCCGGGCGGTGGGGGAGTACCACTTCACCTTCCTGACCACCAACGGCTGGTTCGTGACGAAAGAGCTGGCCGAAGAGCTGTTCGCCTCGGCGATGTGGGGGGCGTCCATCAGCATCGACTATGCCGACGCCGAGCGCCACGACCGCCGGCGCGGCATGCCGGGGGCGTACGAGCGGGCGCTGGCGGCGGTCGAGCACTTCAGCCGGGCGCGGCGCTGGAAGTGGCAGCGTGTGAACTGGATGAGCGTGCTGCTGGAGGACAACCTCGACCAGATCGAGCCGATGATCCAGATGGCCGCCGAGCGCGGCGCGTACTTCATGGTGCAGCCCTACTGCATTCGCAAGACCGGCAGCCGGCATTTCATCTACAAGGGCCGCACCGTCGGGCAGCACCTGCTCGATCTGCGCCGGAAGTACCCGAATTTCCTCTCGAACCCCTACTTTCTGTCGCGATTTGACCAGGCCCTCAACGGCGGCGTGCCGAACTGCATGGCGGGGCGGGGCTTCTTCAACATCGACTCGACCGGCGACATCGCCGTCTGCGTCGAGGAGCGTGCCCGCCCGGTCGCGAACCTTTTCGAGCACTCCTCGCACGACATCGTGCGCCGACTTCACGCCGCGCAGTTGCACCGCCTGCTGGTACAACTGCCGCGGCGAGATCGAGAGCCTCTACGACCCCTGGGGCTTGATCAAGAGCCTGCCGACGTATCTCTTCGACCGCGGACGGCCGACTACGGAGAGGAACATCAGGAATGCCATGTCCACGGTTGGGACTGATACCTGACGCGCTGTGCAGGATGCCCGACGGCGCGTTTATGGCAGCCTTGCTCGACTACCGGGTGACAGCTGCGCGCCGGGCGCAGGCACTTCGCGACCGGCTATACTTCCGCCTTGTGATCCGCAAGGAGGTCCACCATGACCCCGCCAGATGCCACGGTCCCGGGCCCCGAGCCCTATCTTCAGAGGCTAATGGCCCGCCGCGATGCCTGTCCTCCAGTCCCGTCTGAAAAGCCGGCACCCGAGGAAGGATCATGGCTCAGGCGGCTCTTGCGGCGGCGCCCGGCTTTGGAGGAGCCTCGGCCGAATCCCGAACTCGTCTTCGAGATCCTCGAAGTCTTGAACAAACATGACCCGGCCGACCTGATCAGAATAGGGGCTCCTGAGGATGAGTACACGGGTGAGGCCCGCCGAATCGCCTCCTGGATGCCGTGGGTTCAGGACGAGGAAGAAATGCACGGGATGGTGTTCGAGACATTCTACATGGCATTCCACCTTGACATTCCGGGGG
>CAZDTB010000252.1:0-2646 GCA_964508075.1 uncultured Planctomycetales bacterium | reverse complement strand
GAGAGAGACGAAGAAAAGTATCCTCCGAGCCCCGACGAGGACCCCGCCACCTACGTTCCGATCGCGCACGACCTGATGGCGGTGCGCCAGCGTTATTTCGTCGCCCCGGGCGGCCGTCGGCGTCCCAGGAGTAGGCGAGTAGGCTACGCATTGCCCACCGTGTGGTTATGTGGTGGTGGACGGTGCCCACCCTACTTCTTGCGGCGCTTGCGCAGCTTGGCGGGCGGGACGCCGTAGAGCGTGCCCTCGGCGGTGAGGCGTTGCGTCGTTTCGGCGGCGAGTTCGGTCATCTCGGCAACCTCGCCCTTCTTGCACTCCCAGTGCTCGCAGATGAGCCGGACGGCTTCATCGACGTCGTCGGTGATGGTGAAGAGGTCCATGTCTTCGGGAGAGATCGTCTCGTGTTTCTCGAGCAGCATTTCGCGCACCCAGTCGGCCAGCGGGTTCCAGAAGTCGGACCCCACGAGCACGACCTTGGTCGGCGGCGTCTTGCCGGTCTGGATCAGCGTCATCGACTCGAAGAACTCGTCCAGCGTGCCGAAGCCGCCGGGGAAGCCCACGAAAGCCATGGCATATTTGACGAACATGACCTTGCGGGCGAAGAAGTAGTGGAAGTCGAGCGAGACGTTCTGGTAACGGTTGGGAACCTGCTCGAGCGGCAGCGCGATGTTGAGCCCGACACTGGTCCCGTCGGCCTCGAACGCGCCTTTGTTGGCCGCCTCCATGATGCCCGGGCCGCCGCCGGTGATGACGGCGAAGCCGCTCTGTACGAGCCTGGCGGCCAGTTCGGTGGCCTGCTCGTAATAACGGTCGCCGGGCGTGGTTCGCGACGAGCCGTAGATCGAGACGGCGGGCCCGATCTGCGACATGGTCTCCACGCCGTCGACGAACTCGGAGATGATGCGGAAAATCCGCCAGGTTTCCTCGGCGGCGGTGCGGTACGTAAACTCACCCAGTGCCATGCCGTGTTCCTTTCTCTGCGCGTCCCCCACGTGAAGCCATGGGGCACCCATCCGTACAGATCACTCCTGGTTGGGTGGCCCACCTCTTTAGAGGTGGGGGACCCGAATGTTCAGGCGATTCGCGTCCCCCACAGCTGAAGCCATGGGGCACCCATCCGTCAGTTTGCGCTCGACGGAGCACCAGTATATCCGCTGAGATTCCGTGGGCGAGCTTGGTTGATTGATCACGCTCTCGCCACCTGCGTCGCGATCGTTCGTAGTCGTTGTACGTTGACGCCGTCCCAGTTGCGCCCCTGGTCGTTCTCGCCCTTGGGTGTCTCCAGAATCATGGGCAGGCCACGTGAACGTCGGTCGCCCAGGACGTTTCGGAACCCGGCGGTACCGATCTTGCCATGGCCGATGTGGGCGTGACGATCAACGCGCGAGCCGCACGCCCCCTTGCTGTCGTTCAGATGCCAGCAACGGATGCGCTCGAGTCCCACCGCCTGCCGAGCCTCGGCGATCATCTCTCGGTATGCCTCCGGTTTGCGAATGTCGTAGCCGGCCGCGAAGACGTGGCAGGTGTCGACACACACGCCGACCCGTTCAGGCTCATCCAGCAGGTCGATGATCTCGCCCAGTTCTGTGAAGCTGCGGCCGAGTGTGGTTCCCTGTCCGGCGGTGGTCTCGAGCAGCACCACGGTTTTCAGGTTTGGATCGTCGCGGAAAATCCGGTTGAGCGCGGCCGCCACCCGCGCCACCGCCTGCTCGACCGGCTGCGGCCCGGCTGCCCCAGGATGGACCACGAGGTAGGGGATCGCCAGCCTTTGACAACGGGCCAGCTCCTCGGCGAAGGCGTTGCGGCTTTTCTCGTATAGCGTCTCGTCGGGGGACGCCAGATTGATCAGATACGTCGCGTGCGCCACCACCGGGGCGGGTCCGCCGGCAGCCAGCAGTTCGTGCCAGCAGGCCAGATCGTTTGGCTTTAGTGGTGCCGCTCGCCACTGACGCTGATTCTTTACGAAGACCTGTAACGTGTCGAACTTCAGACGGAGCGCTTCACGGATGGCATTCGACATGCCGCCCGCGATCGAGAGGTGCGCCCCGAACTGATGGCCCCGTGCCGATTCGGCCGGCTTGCACGACTTCGTCGATCTCCTTTTGACCGTGACCACGTCCGGGTATCTAATGGTCCGCCGGTAGCTGGTCAAACCGTCAATTGAGAGTGGTATCAGTGTCGGATGAACTGCTGATCTTGGCCTCCGCCAGTCCGCGCCGTCGCAACCTGCTGGCGGAACTGGGCTTACGCTTCGACGTGCATCCCTGCCCGCTTTCGGAGCCGCTGCGCAAGCCGCCGACAGTTGCGCCCGCGGCCTGGGCGGAAGCCCTAGCCTGTTTCAAGGCCCATGCCGTTGCGGAGCGGTTCCCCGGCCGTTGGGTTCTCGGGGCCGATACGATTGTGGTCTGTGGCGGGGAGCTGCTGGGCAAGCCAGACGACATCGCCGACGCCCGCCGGATGCTCGAACTCCAGGCCGGGCGCGCAACCGAAGTGATTACCGGAGTTTGTGTTCTGCGGCGTGTGGAGCGCGGCCGGCGCAGGATCGGGCACGAGGTCACGACCGTCTGGATGCGCAACGCTCCCGACGAGCGTGAGGCGTATCTGAGCTCCGGGGACTGGCGGGGGAAGGCCGGGGCTTACGGCATC
>CAZDTB010000251.1:885-6983 GCA_964508075.1 uncultured Planctomycetales bacterium | reverse complement strand
AGACGGAGCGCGCGGCGCCGCTCGTTTGGAATATGCCGGCCGTCCGCCGCGTTGGCGGCTTGGAATCCGCTTGCTCTTTGCGCTTTTCGTGATCGGCGGTCTCGGCTTTTCGCTTGCGGCGACGCTGGCGCTCGCGGACTATCTTTTTCGCGGCACCGTGGGCGATGGCATCAAGAGCACGCTTGACGTGTCCTGCGCTGCGGAAGCGGAAGATTGCAGGATTCTGCATCAAGACCTGGGCCATGGCCGTTGGCGCGTCGCCGTTACCGGACATCACGGGCTTCCGGTTAACATCACAATCGCGCCCGCGCGCCCCGATCAACGGCCCGGAGTCTTGCTGCTGCGCGCAGGCTTCGATCGTTTCGCCAATGTTAAGCCCTCGGCGCCCAAGGTGGATGTATCCGGCAGACTTATTGAGCTGAGCGCCGCCGCGAACTTTCGACCGGGGCACCGTCGGCTCGTCGTGCTGGACGCGACGGCGCAGTATCCGCTGCGACTCGAAACAACGCTCGCTCGCCCGGACGCGAACGCTCCGCTCGTTCTGGACGAGATCGGACTCTTCGAAAATATGCGAGACGTCAATCAACCCTTCGGATTGTTCGAATTAGGGCCGGAACATGAACCGATCGTCGCACAAAAAGGATATCTGCTGGCATTCACCCTGCTCACCGGCGGTTACTGGCTCCTCGGCGCCTTTCAGCTCAAGGTCACCGCTCTGCTGGCCCTGACGGTGATCATGTTCGGCGGGGCCATCATCAAGCCGGTGATCTCCGGCACGGTTGCCAAGACCAGCGACGACGACCATCGCGCCCGGGCGATGTCCATTTTCTACATGGTCGTGAATATCGGCGCCTTCTCGGGTAAGGGCCTGGCCGCCCCGCTTAACGAGTACCTCGGCCTCCAGTACATCAACTTCTACGCGGCCGGTATGACCTTTGCGGCGCTCATCCTGGTCACCGTCTTCTACAAGAACGTCGACACGGAAGGGGTCGGCAAGACGTTCGGCGAAGCCATCCGCGGCCTGGGCAAGGTCATGCTTCATTTCCGCTTCCTGGCATTGATCCTGATCATCGCCGGCTTCTGGGCCATTCAGGGACAGCTCTACGCGGGTGTGCCGACGTACGTGGAGCGCATGCTGGGCAAGGGATACAAGCCCGAGTGGATCGCGAACATCAACCCTCTAACCGTCGTGATTTTCGTCGTGCCAATCACTCACCTGATACGGCGTTTCCGTCCCGAGAACGCGATCGGCATCGGCCTGTTCATCATTCCCTTCACCATGGTCTGCATCGCGATCGCTCCCTTGATCCAACAGACTTACGGCATGAGCGTCGGGTTGGGGCCGGTTTCCGTTCACCCGCTGATCCTCATGTTGATCATCGGGATCGCGCTCCAGGGCTTCGCCGAGTGCTTCCTCTCGCCGAAATTCCTCGAATACGCCTCCAAACAGGCACCCAAGGGAGAGGTGGGCCTGTACCTGGGCTATCAGCACCTGACGACCTTTTTCGCCTGGCTGCTGGGCTTCGTCATGAGTGGTTACCTTCTGAACGCCTACTGTCCCGATCCACGCAAGGGCCTGGACGATGCCACGCGCCAGGTCTGGCGCGAAGCTACCGACCCTTACTACCGCTTCACGATAAACACCGACGTGCGGACCGTGCTCGATTCAATTGACGAAGGTGACGAGGTTGCGATTCCGCAAGTGGTGCGGGCGGCCTTCACCGCGCATGACATCAAGATTCCCGCCGACGCCGTCATCCACCGCGGCGATGCGCCGGACTGGAGCGCGGATCCGGAGCACGAGTGGCAAGTGCGCTGGCAGGATGTAGAGTACGAGATTCAGGAAGAGCACCTCGAGAGTTACAGTGAGGCTCGCAAAGCCGGACGCGATCGCGCCCGCCGCGATACGGTGGTTCGCGCGCCAGACGAACGTGCGCGCGACGAGTTGGGCCCGCTGCCCGACGAATACCGCAAAGCGCCCTACGTTTGGTGCGTCTTCGCCGGCGTCGGCTTCACGGCCTTCTTTGCCCTGCTGGTATTCAAGTTCGTCACCAGCGCCATCGACCGCCGGCGGGCAATGGAAGTCGGCTCGCGCTGACAGTATGCGCGGAGAGCGCTAACAGGTTCAGAACCCCTAACACAAGTAGGGTGGCACCGGCGTCCCGCCGGTGGCGACACGGGCGAGACGCCCGTGCCACCCGGTTTTGATAGGCGCTTTTGAAAAGTGGACTGCCCCGGCACGCAGCCAGGCGCCCGTCCCACTTCTCCCGCGCACCGCTGGCCTCAGCCCGAATCTCTCCCGGGTGGTGGCACCGGCGGCAAAGGCGGCAGGCCTGCGGTCTTCTCCGCCGCCGGTTTCTCCTCCACCGGCCGCACGATCACGGCATCCCCATGCGCTACGCACTTGCCCGACGGGGGCTGGGCACTGTTCAAGTTGATCACCGCGTTCGCCCCCTTCTCTGCCGCCGCCGCCTTCAAGTGTTCGACGGCCTTGCCCGGCGTAGGATGCCCGTCCGTAAACATGGCCTCGATCTGACGGACGATCTCAAAACCCGCGATCGAATCGGTCGAGCTGGTCGCAATGATCTTGCCCGCCAACCGCTCGACCTCCGCCTGCTGTTTCTGCAGGTACCCCCGCTGCTCACGCCGCGCCGCCCGCCGCCGGGCTTCGGCTGCCGCATCCCGGCTGCGTCGCCACAGACGCCCGATCACCGACAGGACGATGACCACTGCTGCCGCCCCCACAATCGCGATGATGACCGGATCACTCATACCGGCTAGTATATCCGCATCACGCACCGCCAGGGCGTCCTAACTGACCCCGGCATGCAGTCAACGAAAGGAGCAAACCGTGAACCCACGCTTCCGCACACTGAAAACAACCCAAGGCTACGTCGGCTTCCTCGCCTCAGACCGCGGCCTGCGCCGCGTCTACCTCCCCGCCGGCACGGTGGGAGCTCTGAAACAGGTCATTCGCAAAGACGCCCCTGACGCGACCGAAGATCGGCGATTGCTTCCCGACTTCGCCAGCACGCTGCAGCGCTACTTCGGCGGCCAACCCGTCAAATTCAACGTGAAGATCGACTGGAGCCAGCGGTCCGACTTCGATGTCGACGTCTACCATGCCTGCCGTCGAATCCCCTACGGCCGCACCCGCTCCTACAAGCAGCTCGCCGAACAGGTCGGCCGGCCCGGCGCCGCCCGCGCGGTCGGTAACGCCATGAGAACCAACTCCTGCCCGATCGTGGTCCCCTGCCATCGCGTGCTCAAGAGCGACGGCTCACTCGGCGGCTTCTCCGGCCCCGACGGGATCAACACGAAACGCCGCCTGCTCCAGATGGAAGCCGCTACCGACTCGCGCTGACCGCCATACCGCCTGCTGTCATTCCGAGCGACAGGCTGGTGCGAGAATCCTTTCTCGCACCCACTTTGCCGGGAGTCCTCTCCCGCGAATCGTGCAGGATAGAAATCCTGCGTTGCCGGGTGCGAGATAGGAATCTCGCACCAGCAATCTCTATGGAGGATCCGTCACGCGTTTGACTCTGCCCTGCGTCTTCTCCGCGAGTACGTCCTCGTAGAGCTCCTTCAACTCGCGCGCGTGCCGGGCCATCGATAGCAACTCTCTTCTCTCCGGCGCCGCCGCTCGACAATCTGCTCGAACCTCCGGCCGCAAGCACTGCGCGATCGCCGCCGCGAGCGCCGCCACATCACGTGGCGAGTCAGTCATTGCGCCGTGTCGCCCGTCTTCGATTACCTCCGCCGCCCCGTTGAAGCGCGTCGTCACCACCGGCAAGCCGCAGACCAGCGCCTCGAGCACCACCCGACTGCACGGGTCATACCAGGTCGGATGCGCCAGCACGTCCGCGCCGTAGTAGAACGACCGTATGCCCTCCACCTGCCCCAGAAACTCGACCCGCCCCCGGACTCGCAGCCGGTCTGCCACCCGTCGATACCGCCGCGCCTTACCCCGTCCGACGACCGCCAGCAGCCAATCGCTCTCCCGCAATTCGCCCATTGCCCGAATCAGCTCCGCCAGCCCTTTCAGCTTGAAATTGTGCGCCACAAACAGCACCACCTGCGTCCGCTCATCGACCTCCAACCGCCGACGAATCATCTCGCGTTCGCGACCGACGGCATCCGGCGTCAACGGCTCGATATCCACGCCGTTGAGTACGACACGATTCCGTTCCCGTGGAAAGTCAGGGAATGCCGAGATCACCTGCCGCCGCACGTACTCTGACACACAGGCAACGTACGGCGGGTTGGCCCCGCTCAAAATCTCGCGTTCGACCCTGAGCAACAATTGCTGCCGGCGATTGAACCGCCGCCCCACGCGTTTGATCAGCCGCATCAACGGATTGCTTGCCCGCGCCACACTCCGCTGCATTGTTTCAACATACGTCCCCCCTCGCGGCTGATACACATCGCACGAAAAACAGGGCGTAACCGCATGAACAACGTCAAACGCTGCCTCCCGACAAAACCGATCCGCCTCAGCCACAAACCGAACCGTTCTCCCCACGCGCGAGCCACCACCGACCGGAACGTAACGAAAGCTCACCCCTTCGTCGCTTCGTCGCTTCGTCGCTTCGTCGCTCCCCGCACACACGACCGTTACATCCAGCCCCAGCCCCGCCAGATGCCGCGCCATCTCCAACGTCGACGTCTCCGCCCCTCCTCGCCTGACGTCAACCTGTTCCTGAACAATCGCGACTCTCATGTCTGATGACTCTTCCGCGCCACCCGACGAAGAATCCAGTCACTCTTCCGCGCAATCCGACGCGCGTACCACCGCGCCCGCGGTGCCCCGCGCGGTAGATTCAAGTACGCAAGTAGAAACCGCCAGCGGTCGCTACGCGTGGCCCCAATCTCTCGGGCCGAGGCGTCCAACTGCGACAGATCCTTGATGATCCAGCGCATCCGGCGCCACCGCGGACGATGCGTCCGCGCCAGGTCGATCAAACTGAACCGCGGCGGCCGCCCACCCCGCGGGTCAAGATCGACAAAGACGTGGCAGAGATACAAGTCGCGATGACAGAACCCGGTTCCATGAAACGCCGCCACGAACCGTCCCAACCGCACTGCCAGATCGTGTCGAGCAATCCCCCGCGTGACCGGCGCGTCCTGCGCGCACAGCCCCATCCAAACGCGGTCGAAACCATCGCCGGCCGCGCGCTCCAGCAGCACGGCACTACGCCGTTCATACGCCCCCCACATTTCCTCAACCACGCCAACCGCCCGCGGCACGTTGATGTGCGCCCCGGCCAACCGCCGCGACTGGGCATACTCCCAGTACGCCCGACTATGACCCACGCATTGTCGGCGAATACGGTCCCACTGCTCGCTCAGTGGCGTCCCCGCATAGCGCTTCACAAACAAGACTCTGGGACCGGTCTCCGACCGGTCTCCCAAAGTCCATCGCCAGCGCCGCCGCTCCCCCAGCCCCGGCTTGCTCAACAGCTCCCACGATCCGCCCACCTGGCTTGCATCGGGACCGTCGTCGAGCAGCGCGCCAAGCTCCCGCAGACCATACGCCTCCAGCCGCCCACGCCATTGCGGAGCCACCTCCTCGCGGCGGCTCACGCCGTCGCCTCCGGCGTCGTGCTAACCGGCTCACCGCCGACGGCAGATGCGTGCCCGTTTTCCACTTCCAACTGCCGATTCCACTCCTCAAACAGATCATTCATCTTGATCCGCTGACGCTCGTGACTCTCCCAACGCCTGGCCAGCCGATCAATCTCGCGAATCTGCCGCTTGACGTCCGGCCACAATCGCCGCGCACCGTAGTACTCCACCAGGAAACGCATGCGCTCACTACGGCTGGTGAACGGCTGAGCTGACACCGCCAGGTGGCTAAGCTCGTGTAGCCACCAGCGCCCGCCGCGCCCCAGGCGCCGCCCACCCCGCCGGGGCCGCACGTCCAGCAGGAAGAACTCCGGTTCGCCCGTCGGCCCGAATCGCACCAGCACGTTACGCCAAAACAACTGACCGTGCGCAAAACCCGCGGCGTGCAGCTCCGCCACCTGCCGCGCCAACCGCCGCACCAGCATCGTCCGCCGGTCGTTGTCCAACGACTGCCGCCCGGTGATCACATCCCG
>CAZDTB010000251.1:0-875 GCA_964508075.1 uncultured Planctomycetales bacterium | reverse complement strand
GCGAACGTCGTCAGGTTACGCGCCCCGGGCACCTCCTCGGTAATCAGAAAGCAGGCGGTTACAAAATGGCCGACGCGTCGCGCGCCGTACGCGACCGGCCGCACCGCCGGCAGCCCCAGCAACCGCAGCTCGTTCAACAGCCGAAACTCCGCCCGCCCGCGATGCAATCCGAAAAACGTTCCCCGAAATACCCCGCGCAACCGTCTGCGCCAGTTCGCGTAGTGGTACCGTTTCACATAGAAGCCCGGGCCACCGTCCACCGCCAACACGTGCAACGTATCCGTCGTCCGGCTCCACGCCGCCACCCGACCAGCCGTGCGAGCCAACACGTCGTCGACCCGGTCGAGCGCACAAGCGCGCAGCCCCTCGCGATACGCTGGATCAATCCGGATGTGGTCCCCGTGCAGCATGCCGCCTCACGCGTTCGGAATCTCACAACGTCCTACGCTGGAATCCTGGCCCGCGGAAGCCGCGTGCTTCGCGCGCCACGACCCGCTCAAGAGCTCCCGTATTCTGCCCATCACCAGCTCCACCGTCACGCCCGTCATGCAGCGCAAATCCAACGGACACTCCGGCAACTGACACGGGCCACAGTCCACCGGCACCTGAATCTTTATCTCTCCCGCGTAATCCGTGTCGGTCCACTCCTGGTGCGTCGGCCCGAAGATCGTCACCGTCGGAACGTCAAACGCTGCACCATAGTGCCGCGGGCCCGTGTCGTTGCAGACCAACAGTGCCGCCGCGCGAATCAGCGGCTTGAGTGAGCCCAAGCTGGTCCCCGGCTCAGCACAACAAGTCACTTCACTCTTCGCCAGCCGCGCGATCTCCCGCCCGATGTCCTCTTTCCCGATTTGGGCATAAGCACCCACCGGTAT
>CAZDTB010000250.1:0-7006 GCA_964508075.1 uncultured Planctomycetales bacterium | reverse complement strand
TTTTGACCCTCCCCTTGGCCCCTCCCTACGAGGGAGGGGGGTATTGTTAGGCGCTGTAAGAATCGCGACGCTCGCTCTGCAATTGTGATGTTCTTGTATTCGATGCGGCAGCGGCCGCGGGTGTAGGTCTCGAGGGCACCCTCCAGCAGCCAGTCGCGGGCCTCCGCGTCGGCGCGCAGGTAGGCGTCGAAGAAGGCGGTGGTCGCCATCCTGATGTAATCGTGGTGCGGGCTGTAGTACATCTGTTCCGACGAGAACAAGACGAAGTCATCGAAGGCGGTGTGCAGGGCACCGCCCAGCGTGACCAGGTACTGATCCGGGCCGGCGGAGCGCTCGAAGACGACGCGCCGCTGCCGGGGGTCCATCGTGATCACGAAATCGAAATCGAGCGAGCCGATGAACGTCATGCACGGGGCGTCGAGCGCGACCCAGGAGTCTTCCGTCAAGCCCCAGACTCCCGTGCCGGTCGGCGAGAAGGCCACCGCGGCCTTGATCCGCGGGTCGCGGGTCGGCGTGTTCGGATCGTCGGGGAGATCGCTGCGCATCCCGATCGCCGACAAGGCCGTGAAGGCGCCCAGCGAATGGCCGGCAACACCGGTCCGCTCCGGATCGACCAGACCGCCCAGCAATGGGTCGGCCGCAAGCCGGTCGATCGCGAACGAGACGTCCCGGGAGCGTTGCAGGCGACTCTCCGGATCGTCGCGGGTTTGCGCAAACAAAGCATGCAGGTCGTCAAAGCTCTCCCAAACAGTTTCGTCGGCGTCGGCGTGACTCAAGCAGACGACCAGGTATCCGTAGCTGGCCCACTGGTTCCCAAGATAGGTGTAATGGTCGCGGGAGATGCCGAAGCCGGGTGAGAGAATGATCGGCGGAACCGGCCCGTCGTTGCCCGCGGGGCGGTAGATCCGCACGGGTACATAGCGCTGTCGATCGGGATCGCGCCAGGTGTACGTTTCCTGCCGCACCGTGAACGGGCCGGGCTCGAGCCGGTAGGCCTGTTCAGCCGGAGGTGCGAGGGATTCGCGTAGACAGGTCGGCGACGCCAACATCAGTGTCAGCAGCGCTGCAAGCGTTGCCATCTGCCGGAGTTTCACCGCCATGACACTCCCGTCGCTCGTACGATGCCGCGCAGCCTGAAGCGGGCCGATCCTCAGGAGGTTCTGTGCCAGACGTTCTCAGAAGAACATCTCGACCCGCACGGGGCGATCGGTCAGCAGATTGCTGGCCTTGAAGGCCTCTTCGTTCATCAACACGACGTTGCCGCGCTCGTGTGGCTTGCCGGCTCGGCAGTGCGACGAGCGCAGGCCGCCGAGCCAACGGCGCGCGTCAGCCACGTAGAGCAGATCCCCCTCCCGGGCCTTCAGTCGTTCCATGTCCTCTGGACTGAGCCGGACGATGGCGTATTCCGGCGGCGGAGTGGCGCTCGCGGGAGCTTCGGTGCCTGCGGAGCGCACCTCATTCGGCAGCGCCTTCGCTTCCTCGGGTGCCAGGTACTCCTCGTAAGTCAGCGCCGTCGTCGTGGGTGTTGTCCCGTCGGCGAATACTCGCAGCCCGGCGACGACCTTCTTGCCGACCTCGTGGTTCGGCTCGGTGCCCTTGAAGCGCTTCATGCCGAAGTCCATCGTGCCGATCCAGAGTCCGGCGATCTCATCCGCGCGCTTTGGTTTCGTGAAGAGCGAGACGCCGATCCCGATGATTGCGGCGCAGATCAAGCCGAATAGCGCGGTCATGTATGTGTACTGCCCCGTCTCCTCGTGAGGCGGAACGCCGTGCGCGACGGGCGTAACGAGCACCGGGTAGATTTTGGACAGCCAGATGCAGCCCACGCCGCCCAGCATCGCACCCACCGCACCAGCCGATGTGAAGCGTTTCCAGAACGCACCCAGGAAGACAGCTACGACGATGGGGGGCGTCACGAAGGCCTGGAACATGCCGTGGATCTTGTACATGTCAGTCCCGAACCTCATGAAATAGAAGCCGATCCCCATCCCAATCACAGCCGTGGCAGCCGAGGTGACGCGGGCGGAACGCATGTAATGCCTGTCCGATGCACCGCGCTTGATGTACGGTTGATAGACGTCGTAGATGAACAGGGCTGCCGTTGCGTTTGTCAGCGTATCGATGGTCGACATGAGCGCCGCGGAGAGCGCTGCAAGGACAAACCCAAACACACCGGGCCTGCAAACGAGTTCAGCGACGAGGACGAAAACGTCGCGTGCTTCTCCCGGCGCCTCTACCCGCCCCGTATCGATCAGAGCATTGCCGAGCCAGCCGGCATTGCCAACCACGATCATGCTGAGCGGCAGAATGAACACCGTGTTGAACAGGATCGCCTTACGGCCTTCGTTCACGCTCTTAGCCGCCAGGAAGCGCATAATCAAACCCTGGCTGATGAACAGGAACATGATGCTGCCCGCAACACCGTCTTGCCAGAAGACGCCGATGAAGTTGAAGCTCTGCGGCTCATTGAAATGCGCGAACGGCAATCGCTCGGACAGACTCAGGTTCGTCCAAAGCGTCTTGAGCCCGTTCAGGATGGTTCCGTCCAGCGCGAGGTAGTCCAGCCCCAACACGAACAAGAGCAGCCCCGCGAACAGCAGCATGAAGCCTTGCGCCAGGTCCGTGAAGATGACGGCCGTCTGTCCACCGGCCGTGATGTAGATCCCGGACACGAGCGATATGAGCACGATCGCCTGCCAGATCTCCACGCCGAGCACTTGGTGAGCCACGGTGCCCAGCGTGAAGAGATTGAACCCGATATACCCGACCATGTACTGGAGAATGACAAACACTGCCAGAAAGCGCGCCGTCGTCCCGAAGCGCCGCTGGAAATACTCGGGGATCGAGCGCACGCGCGAGAAGTAGATGATCGGCAGCCAGCCGAACATGAAGAACGGGATGAAGAACCAGTCGTTCATGTACGACATGCCACTGGACATGCCGTGCTCGTAGCCCTTCTGGGCGTACTTCATGAAGCTGTGCGAGCCGACGCCGGTGGCGACCATGCTCATCCCGATCAGCCACCACGAGAACTTGGCTCCGCTGAAGAAGAAATCCCGCGTGGTTTTGGTGTAGCGGCCGAAGAAGCTCCCGAAGCCGAGAATGAGCGCCAGGTAGCCCACGATCACGACGTAGTCGATCGGCTTGCCGTAGGTCTCCGGCTGCGTGGCGGCGGTGGTCGTCGCTTGGGTGAGCAGCGCCAGTATCATCCCGCCCCCCCCGCCGCCTCGGGCATGATGTAAATCGCGGCGAGATACCAGCCGAGGTGAATGCCGATGTACCAGAGGAAGCCGAAGATCAGCACGCCGAACCAGAAGCGATCATGCTTGCGCGAGAGCACGCAGCTCTTGTAGCCCAGGATCATCGCCAGGCCGATCAGGAAGATGACCAGGCCGACACCGTATTGGTACAGGAAAGGCCACCAGTACTCGGGGATAGACACGCTGCTCGCTCCGCGTACGCGCGTTCAGGATTCAAGGATTCGAGGGGGTAGGAAGTCTCGGCGCCCGGGGCCGCATCTACACCCCTGTATCTAACCCCGACGATCGGATCCTCTTTCCTTCAGAGAGCGGATCAGCGCCGACAACATGCGCTCAACCTCCGCGACGTCCGTCAACAGAGCCTCAAGCTTCGGGAGATCCACCATACGCAACTCGCGTGAGAGCATAAGCTGAGTCTCCACCTCCGCCAAGGACCCGCGCGCAATCCACAGGTGGCGAATGTAATCGCGCGTCGTCTCTCGGGCATACCCCTCGGCGATATTGGAAGGAACCGAGACAGTGGCCCGTCGGACCTGCGCTGTGAGCCCAAAGCGCTCCGCGGGGGGAAACGACGTGGTCACCCGGTAGACACTGATACAGAGATTGAACGACTTCCGCCAAACCTTGAGATCCTTGTAAGTTCGGAGCATTGCATCACCTTCAGATGCCAGGAAGCTAAGAACCCCAACGCGCTCCAGGGCACCGGCCCACGGATCCTTGAATCCTTGAACCCTCGGATCCTTGCATCCTACCCGCCCAGATACCCCATCAGCCGCACCACCGCCTCGGCTCCCCGGTTCAGGTCGGCGAGGTTCACCTTCTCATTCGGGCCGTGGGCGTTGCAGTTCGGGCTGGCGAAGCCGAGAAGGATGCTGTCGGCATTCAACTCCTGCTTGAACATCGACAGGATCGGCAGTGAGCCACCGCAACGGATGAAGGCTACGTCGCGGCTGAACGCTTCGCGCAAGGCCCGCTTCGCGGCCTCCATCTCCTTGCTGTCCAGGGGTGTCAGGTAGGGTTGGGCGTGGGCGTGGTTGATGATCTCGCAGCGGACCGTGTCCGGACAGCGGGCTCGGATCGTTTCGTCAAACTTGTGGCTGATGTCCTTGGCATCCTGGTTTGGGACGAGGCGCATGCTGAGCTTGGCGCCGGCGCTGGCGGGGATGATCGTGTTAGCGCCCTCCTTCATGTAGCCACCGTAGATCCCGTTGACGTCCAGCGTGGGGCGCATGGAGCGGAGCTCGGTGACGCTCCAGCCGCGCTCGCCGCTGAAGCCGGGGACGCCGAGTTCGGCGGCGTATTTCTCCTCGTCGAAGGGTAGGCTGGCTAACTGGGCGCGTTCCTCGGCGGGCGGGTCGAGGGCGGCATCGTAGAAACCGGGGATGCTGACGCGGCCCTGCTCGTCATGCAGCGAGGCGATCAGCTTGGCAAGCGCATTGGCGGGGTTGGTGATCGGGCCGCCGTCGCCGCTGTGGAGGTCGTGCTTCGGCCCGCTGAGGCGGACCTCTTTGTAGCAGATGCCGCGTGTGCCGGTGGTGATCGTCGGCCAACCGTCCTCGAACAGGGCCGTGTCGGAGATCAGGATGCCGTCGCACTTCAGCATGTCCTTGTTCTTCGCGATAAACGGCGCCAGGCTTGGTGAGCCGATTTCTTCCTCGCCTTCGATCAGGAGCTTTAGGTTGATCGGGAGCTTGCCGGCGGTTTCGAGCCAGGCCTGGGCGGCGCGCACGTAGAGCAGTACCTGCCCCTTGTTGTCGGCTGCGCCCCGGCAGTACAGCCAGCCATCCTTGACGAGCGGCTCGAACGGGGCGGCATCCCACAGCGACAGGTCGCCTTCGGGCTGCACGTCGATGTGGCCGTAGGCCAGGTACGTTGGCTTACCGGGGGCGTCGCACCACTCGGCGTAAACGAGTGGATGACCGCCGGTCTCGTGGATCTCCGCCTGGAAGCCGACCTGTTTGCACAGGTCGCGCGTCCACTCGGCGGCCCTGCGCATGTCCGGCTTGTGCGCATCCTGCGTGCTGATGCTGGGGATGCGGCAGAGGTCGATGGCCCAGTTCAGGTGCTCTGATTGATGTTGTCCGAGAAACTCGATTGCCTGTTCCACGTCATACCTCCGTCGGTGGTGCAGAGGGGGTTTCCCTTGCTACTGGGGTGGGCTGCCTTGTCATTCCGAGCGCAGCGAGGAATCTCGCGGCATTGGGGAGCCGGGGCCAGATTCCTCGCCACGCTCGGAATGACGGGCGCCGCGCCTGGAAAGACAGACGTTCGCTCAAAACCATGCCAGTCAGGACCCATCTCCAGCCGGAGACTCAAAGGCTACCTGCGGTCCCGCGGGAGCCCGGATTGTAGCCGATCCGTGCTATACTGCCGTCCGAGTGAGGAATGAAATCGATGTCGTCAATCGAGATCTTGTCAGCGGGTCTGGTCAATCGCATCGCCGCGGGCGAATGCGTGGAGCGTCCGGCGAGCGTCGTCAAGGAATTGGTCGAGAATGCACTCGACGCCGGCGCCGGGCGCGTCGACGTCAGCATCCTCGACGGCGGGCGCGAGCTGGTGCAGGTCGTGGACGACGGCACCGGCATGGACGCCGACGACCTGCGGCTGTGCGTCCAGCCGCACGCCACCAGCAAGATCCGCGACGATGACGACCTGTTCAACATCCATACGATGGGCTTTCGCGGCGAGGCCCTGCCGAGCGTCGGCTCGATCTCGCGGCTCCAGGTCACGTCGCGCACGCGCGAAAGCGACGTTGCCCACACGATCCATGTCGAAGGCGGGCGAATCGGGGCGGTGGCGCCCTGCGGGGCTCGGCCGGGCACGACCGTCGAGGCTCGCGATCTGTTCTACTGCGTCCCGGCTCGGCGGAAATTCCTGAGGACCAACCAGACTGAGATGGGACACATCACCGAGCACTTCGCGCGTCTCGCGTTGGCTCATCCCGCCGTCGCGTTTTCGCTCAAGCACCAGAAGCGCGTGTTCCACAACCTCCCCGCGACCGACGACCGCCGGCGGCGCATCGCCGACTTCTACGGCCCCGAGCTGGCCGAAGTGCTGCTGCCGATCCGCCGCGAAGGAAACGGTGTGCTCGTCGAGGGCTGGGTCGCGCCGCCGAAGGAGAGCCGTGGGTCGGGCAAGTGGGAGTACATTTTCGTCAACGGCCGCTACGTGCGTGATAGGTTCGTCTCGCATGCGGTCAAGGAGGCGTATCGCAGCCTGATCGATCCGTCGCGCTATCCGGTTGCGTTCCTGTTCATCACGATCGACCCGTCGCACGTGGATGTGAACGTGCACCCGACGAAGATCGAGATCCGCTGGCGCGACTCGAACTACATCCACGGGCAAGTGCTGGCGGCGTTGCGTGAGAAGTTCCTTGCGACCAACCTGGACCACACCTTGCAGACGCAGGCGCGCGAGGACGAGGCCTATCGTGAGCGCGTCCGGCGGGCAATGGTGGATTTTTTCACTACCGCCCGGCCGGCGGAAAGGCACGAAGGCACGGAGGCACGCAGGCACGGAGGCGCGGCGACCGACGCCCGCAGTGATCGATTCGACCGGCCAGAGGCCGGTCCCCCAGCAAATGTAGCGGCCGGGCCCCGCACCGGCCGAAGCGACGAAGCGACTGCGGAATGCGGATTGCGGAATGCGGAATCTGGGTTGCTTACTCCGGCGGAGGCTCCCGCGGCTGACGCTTCCCCACAATCCGAAACCGAAGATCTGAAATCTGAGATCCCGCCATTCGCAAC
>CAZDTB010000249.1:0-7029 GCA_964508075.1 uncultured Planctomycetales bacterium | reverse complement strand
CGTACATGCGCGGGCGCACGCTCAACCACGCCGTCGTAATCCTCGACGAGGCCCAGAACACGACCACGTTGCAGATGCTGATGTTCCTGACCCGGCTGGGGCACCACAGCAAGATGATCGTGACCGGCGATGATAGTCAGGTCGATCTGGATCCCGGGCAGACCTCGGGGGTGCGCGATGCGATCCGACGGCTGCGGGGATGCCCAGGGATCGAGATTCTGCGGCTGGCAGAGACGGATATCGTGCGGCATCGGCTGGTTCAGGAGATCGTCAAGCGGTACGACGACCAGGGGGCAAAGGGTGCGCCCGGAGGGCCGACGTCCAATAATCATCACGGCGCGGACGGCGGGGGCGACAATCGTCGGGATGATGAGCAGGCGGAGCGTTAAGTCGACGGCGGGAAGCGCCGAGCGCTAAGTGCAGCCTATGTGGCCATTTGCGAAGCGGACAGCCCGGCAAAAGGAGATCCGGCGGAGCAAGGCCGAACGCCGCGGGGTTTGGTATCGCCGGTTGCCGGAGGCTCCCGCGCTGCTGGCGGCGGTCAGCACGGTGGGGGCGGCGCTGCTGGCGGTGCTGGTGTTGAACGCCGGTGGGGAACCGCTCGGCCTGCGCGAGAACCAGGTGATTCCCCGCGCCATCACAGCACGCGTCGACCTCAAAATCCGCGACGACCGACGAACGGAGCAGATGCGGCTGCAGGCGCGACATCGGTCGCCGAACTTCTACAAACTCGACGATTCACTGCTCAAGGACATACGCGGTCGGCTCGCCGGAGCGCTGACCCTGGCCAAAGCACATGCGGATGATCCGCAGAAACTGGTACAGGCGGCGGCGGAGAACCGAGTGTTGCTGGATGAGCCGGGCTGGTCGGAACTGCTGCGTTTGGCCGCGCAGGAGGATACGGGTGAGTACGGGCGGATTGTGGACGGGGTCATCGCCCGCTTGAAGACCAGCCCGCTGGTCGAGCCTGAGCTGGCCGGGACACGCCGCACGCCCGCAGAAGCGGTCCTGCTCGATCCGACCGTCCCGAGCGAGACGCGCAGAGCGATGACCGAGCTGCGCTTCAGCAATGACTCCGCTGCGGTCGCGAAAGTGGTCGCGGAGGCCGCCCGCACGGCTCCCGAAGCGCTGTGCCAGAGCATCAACGATTCAATCCTCGCGATGCTCAAGCCGGGTACCGAAGGGCAACCGCTGCAACCCTTATATCGCTTCGACACGGATCGCACCGTACAGGTGGAGCAGGCAGCGTACGAGAACGAGCCCCCGGTCATACGGAATTATGCCGTGGGCGCCCCGCTTGCCGATGCGGGGGTCCTGCGTGCCGAGGAGCTCGAGCTGCTGCAGGCTGAACACGAAGTCTATATGCAAAAGCCGGCGGCGCAGCGGCAGGCGCGGTTCCGGATCCTGGGTCGAACGCTGCTGGCGTTCCTGGTCGTTTTCGGGGTGGCGGCTTACATGCGCCGGTATCAGCAGGGCGTCTTCAGCAACCATTTTCGCCGCGTCGTCTCGATGGTGGTGCTATTGCTGATTCTGAGCGTTACCCGGCTGGTTTTCGTCGAGACCTCCATCCCACCCCACTTCGCGATCGGGATGCAGGTTCTGGCGGCCGGGCTGTTGGCGGTGGTGTATGTGGACGAGGCGGTGATCGCGATTTGCGGAGCCCTGGCGCTTCTGATCACGATGGCGGTGCAGGAAAGCGTCGCGTTCTTCGTCATTCTGCTGGCCGTGTCGGGAACGATGGTCTTCGGGTTGCGCGTGGTGCGCAACCGGGGCAAGATCGTGCTCGTGGGGGCCGGGGCGGCAAGCATCGCGCTGCTGACGTCGGTGGCCGTCGGTCTCTTCGACGGGCAGCGGCTCAGCTTCGTGCTGACCGACAGCTTGTGGGCCGCCGGGGCGACGCTGATGGCGGCGTTTGTCGTCGAGGGCGTGCTGCCGGGCATCGAGCGGCTGTTCCGCCTGAGCACCGGGATGACCCTGCTCGAATGGTGCGACGCCAGCAAGGCCTTGATGCGGATGCTGGCGGCCGACGCGCCGGGCACGTACAACCACAGTCTCCTGGTAGGCGCGCTGGCCGAGTCGGCCGCCGAGGCGATCGGCGCCAACGGGCTGCGTTGCCGGGCCGGGTCGTACTATCACGACATCGGGAAGATCAACAAGGCCGAGTACTTCGTCGAGAACCAGACCGCGGGATTGAGCCGACACGACAAGCTCTCGCCGGCGATGAGCCTGCTCGTGATCATCGGCCACGTCAAGGACGGGATCGAGATGGCCAAGGAGTACGGCCTGCCCGCCAGCCTGCACGCCTTCATTCCCGAGCATCACGGCACCACGCTCGTGCAGTACTTCTACCATGCCGCCAGCCAGGCCCGTGGACCGGACGACCCGGAGGTGCCCGACACCGAGTTTCGCTATCCGGGGCCCAAGCCGCAGTCGCGCGAGACGGCGATCGTCATGCTCTGTGACGGTGTCGAGGGCGCCGTCCGGGCCATGGCAGAGCCGACCCCCAACCGAATCGAAGGTGTCGTGGCCGACATCATCCGGAAGCGGCTGGCGGACGGGCAGTTCGACGACTGCGACCTGACGTTCCGCGAGCTGGCCGAGATCGAAAAGAGCCTGGTCAAGAGCCTCTGCGGCATCTATCACGCGCGCATCGTCTACCCGGAGAAGGAAGAGGAAAAGAAATCGGCGGCGTCCTGAACGGTTCGGCGCCGTCCGTAACGGTTCCGCGATCTCCTGGGCGATGCCGACGACGCGACGAAGTGCCGACGAAGCGATGAAGCGACGAGGTGCCGCCCAAGTGACGAAGTGATGCCCAAGCGACGACGGGGCGACGAAGCAAGGAAGAACTGGAATCTGAAATCCAAAATCTCAAACTTGAGATTCGAGATTTGAAATCTCGGAGCTGAACCACGGAGGCTGACCGCTGAAAGCTGAAAGCTGAGAGCTGGAAGCCGAGAGCCGGAAGCCGAGAGCTGATGTCCGATAAATAGCGATCGACACGTGCCCTTGAAACCCAGCGAGCACGATTCACTCGTCACCGAAGTCCATTGGCAGCCGCGCAATTCCTGGCGGGCCGTGCCCCTGCTGCATCGCGTGGCGGCGCACACGCTGCAGGCGGAGGGATTCACGAGCGGGCGACTGTCGGTGGCGGTCGTGGGGGCGTCCGCCATGGCGACGCTCCATCGGCGCGTTCTCGGCCAACCCGGCCCGACCGACGCGTTGTCCTTCGACCTGGGCACCGATCACCCCCGCGGCCATGTCGAGGGCGAGGTGGTTGTCTGCGCGGATGTTGCTCGCCGGCGCGCCGCCCGCCGCGGCCGTTCGCTTCAGGCCGCTCGCGCGGAGTTGGCGCTGTACGTCGTCCACGGCATCCTGCACCTGGCGGGCTATGACGACAAGACGCCGGCGGGTTTCCGGCGGATGCACGGGCGCGAGGATCAGATCCTGTCCGAACTCGGGCTTGGCACCGTTTTCCGAAGCGGCGTGTAGTTCGCTGACGTCGTCGCAAACCTGCACCGGCCTCCCGCGCCGGGTCCAGCAATATTCTCTCTTTCGTCGATAGTCAGTGATGTGCGCAACCAGGCTGTGACGCCCGGTTGGTGAAGAGGGAGAGCCATGCTGACGCGCAACTCTTGCCTGTCCTCGGTTTGGACGCTTGCCGCTGTAACGTGCCTGTCCGCGTGCACGGGAACTGCCCGCGCGCAGGATCCGAACGATCCCGACCCGAACGAGCCGCCGGTCATCCTCGAGGACCCACAGAGCCAGGCGGTCTGTGAGGACTGGACCGCGGTGTTTACCGTGGAAGCCTACGGGGCCAACCTGCAATACCAGTGGCGCAAGGATCAACACGGACCTCGACGGCGAGACCGACAGCACGCTGGTTCTGGATTATGTGAGCACCAGCGACGCGGGTGACTATGACGTGGTCGTGTCGAATGATGCCGGCTCGGTGGAGAGCGCCATCGCCACACTCACGGTGGACACCGGCCCCGTGATCACGCAGCATCCGGAGGACCAGACCGTGTGCCAGGGGGTGGATGTGGCGCTGTCGGTGGTCGCCACCACGTACGTGGGCAGTCTGACCTACCAGTGGCTTAAGGACGACGTGCCGATCGACGGGGCGACGGGCGAGACGTTGACGCTGGTCAGCGTCACACCCGCTGACACCGCTGATTACTCCGTCGCGGTGACGAGCCCGTGCGGCTCGGTGACGAGTGCGACGGCACTCGTCGCGGTGGACGAGGGGCCCGTGATCCTGGAGCAGCCGCAGAGCGCGGCGGTTTGCGAGGATGCCGAGCATACACTCAGCGTTGTGATTGACGATGAGGGGCTGACGCACGTGGACACGGTCGGTTCGACGGTCAGTTCGGGCAGCGGAATCCGCATGCGCGGGAATTACTATCGCGTGGACACGTCGACGACGCTCACGCGCATCGAGCACTACATGCAGATCACGACATCGGGCACGCTGGTGTTTTTCGCCTACGAAGCCAACGGCCTCAGCGGTCCGTATGCGCTGATTGACCAGGACACGCTGCCGGATTCGGGAACGGGGCAGCGGTATTATTCGTCGAACCCGCTCTCCGTTCCGCTCGAAGCCGGAAAGTACTACCTCATCGGGTGCGCCTGGCCCGACTCGCACACGTACTACTTTAACAACTCGCACGAGTACGGCGGCACCAACCCGACGGCGTTCGGCGCGTCGGTGAAGGGCTTCGCGTCCGGGTACGGTGGTTCGCTCCCGGACCCGCCGCCGGCCAATTACAGCGACTTCGCGTACATGCAGCGTGTGACCACCTCGGAGCTGGCGCTGACATATCAGTGGTACCGGGACGACCTGGAGCTGCCCGGCGCGGCCGGGTCGGAATACACAATCACTGGGATGTCGGCCGATGACGCGGGCGACTACCACGTCGTGATCAGCAGCGACTGTGGCAGCGCGATCAGCACCCCGGCGCTCATCACGTTGGATCCGGGAGCGACGATCCAGCAGAACGGAGGGCCGTTCAGCGTGGACGCATGCGTCGGGGGCGAAGCCGTATTCTGGGTGACCGTCGAGGGGGCAGGCTGGACGTATCAGTGGCGGAAAAACGCTCAGGATATCGAGGGGGCCACGAGCGACACCTACACGATTGGCGCCGTCGATCCCAACGATGCGGGCGTCTACGACGTGGTCGTCGGCGAGAACTGTCCGGTGACTAGTAATCCGGCCACGCTGACGGTGTACAGCGCCGGCGTGACGATCACCGAGCAGCCCGCGAGCGTGGACGCGTGCAGCGGGGATACGGTCGTGTTCAACGTGGTCGCGACGGGCGCGACGGAGTTCCAGTGGCGCAAAGACGATCAGGACATTCCCGACGCCACGGAGGCTATATACACGATCGATTCGGTCGATGCGGAACATACCGGCGATTACAGCGTCGTCGTGAGCAATCCATGCGATTCCGTGGTCAGTGAATACGCGACCCTCATCGTCGATCAGCCGTTCCAGATCACGACACAGCCGCAGGGTGAAGACTTCTGCTGGGCGGAGACGTGCGTGTTGTTCGTGGAAGTCGACCAGATAGATGTCGAGTACCAGTGGCGCAAGGACGGCTGGGATCTCTCCGGCGCTACGGGGGATACGTTCGTCATCGAGGCGGTCGAGCCGAACGACGCGGGCGCCTACGACGTCGTCGTGTCCAACGCCTGTGCGACGCTCGTGAGCGAGCCGGCGGAGGTCGGCGTGTTCTGGACACCAGCGATCGTCGATCAGACGGAAGAGGACCAGAGTCTCCTGGTGGGGCAGGCGCTGGAACTCCGAGTCGTGCTCGATCCGACCGACTTCTCACCCACGGCTGATTGGATCGGGGCCGCAGCGGTGGAACACTACAGCGGTGGGAAGATGCGGGGCAACTCGTACACGGTGACCGACACGGTGACACTGACGAAGATCGAGCATTACTTCAACATCATCGCGGAAACGCCGCTGATATTCTTCGTGTACGAGTCAGAGGTCAGCGAGCAGGGGCCATACGACCTGATAGTCGAAGACACGGTGCCCAACCCCGGGACTGGCGCGCGCTACTACGGGTCGAATCCTGTTAACGTGCGGCTGGAGGCGGGCCGGTACTACATCATCGGTGCGGCGTGGTCTGGGGAGCTCTATTACTATCGAGATCAGACGGAGACGGTACACCCGCAACGGCCGTCGTTTGGCCTGACCGTCCACGGGTTTGCGAGGTTCTACGCCGGCGATATGCCGGCCGACCCGCTGCCGACCCAGGATCTGGTTTGGCACCAGCGTCTGACGACGGTCAGCGTCGACGGATTCTGCCAGTGGCGGAGAAACGCCGCGGAGATCCCCGGGGCAACCGCCGACGTCTACCGGGTCGAGGCGGTGAGCGGGGCCGACGCCGGCGTTTACGACGTCATCATCGACAATGGTTGCGGGACGGCTGTGAGTGATCCGGTCTGTGTGTGGGTAAGCTCGCCGGGGCCGGGTTCCTGGCGGCTCGATCCGGCCATGGGCGTGTCACCCGATCCGAACAGCCCCATACCTTAGCGGCGGCGAGTCGCGATACATCAGCCGAAGAGCTTAGCGACGACGGCCTGTAGCTGTTCCGTCCGGTAGACGATCAGCACTGCCGCGACGATCCAGACCAGGATTGCGATTTGAAAGGGGCGGTCACGCGTGACCACGTCGGTTGGTCCATCGACCTCGCCGTGCTCGACCAGGACGGCGAACCGGAAGATGGCGTAGACCACGATCGGGAGCGTGTAGAGCAGGCACTTTGAGCCGAACTGGCCGATCTCCCGGCCCCCGGCGAACTCGGCAAACTGCGCGATCGTGCGGTCGTCGATGGTGTAGAGCATGAAGCTGACGATGGCGATGCCGGCGGTCAGCGTGGTCATATGGTTGAGCAGGTCGGGCGTGTAGATCGAGAGCGTCCTGCGGTGTCCGCCGGCGTTGCCGACGCCGTTTTCCGCCAGTGCGTTTAACTCGCAGCGCCGTTTGCTGAAGCCCATGAACAGGCAGAGCGTGAACGT
>CAZDTB010000248.1:0-7031 GCA_964508075.1 uncultured Planctomycetales bacterium | reverse complement strand
GATTGATTGAGAGGTACATACGTGATATCTAAAGGCTTACCCACTTCGGGCGGCTCGAAGTAGTACCGGTGGTGAAGCTTGTCGAGGTTCAAGCCCCGTCTTCCCGTGACCTTGTTGAGGGTCCGGTTCAACAGATCCATGTACCAACGGAGAAGATTCTGGTCTTCCCACCACTCCACCGACGGCTCTCGTCTGACTGACCGGCCGCGCGCCAACTGGGAAAAAGGGCCATCCCGCTCGTAAAGGTTCTGAAAGCAGAAGAGACGCCCTGCCCGAAGCAAGAACGGTGTGACCTGATCGTCTTTCGGGCGAATGATGTGGGCGGCAACCTTCGCGGCCTCGGCTTCAGAGTAGTCGCAGGGAACCGAATACACGAACTTGGGGAGTCGCTGAACCGGAAGCAAGCTGCTGTGTAGCTGTTCAGTGACGCCGACATTGTTCTGAGGCGTACCTGCTCGCGCCTCCATGGCTCGTCGCGTGGTTTCAGCGATTAGCGCCTCGTGGTCGTTCTTCATTTGCCGCAGCCGCTCAACGGTGAAAGTCTCTGGCTGGGCGTCAATGACGTGATGGTGCTCTTCACAGAGAAGGATCAGATTCTCGTATCGGTCTCGCTCGACCACGGACATCGCGTAGTCGCCACGAGGACCGTCCCGGGATTGGGCTACAATGTGTGCCACCTCGGAGAGAGCGACAGCCGGATTCTTCGAACTGGCCGGGAAAACGAGCGACTTCGTGCAATCCGGAAATGCGCAGCGGCCACCAGATTGCTGATACAGCAGACGAAGATCTCTGGAGCTGACGGCCATGGACCGCAACCATACCCGAACGGGGCCCAAACTTCAAGTACGTGAGATGCCGGCGTCTGCGGAGTCTGGCCCTCGGGCGACCATCGTCGCCGGGGGGCCCGGCGCTACGGAGGGCGGTCGCGCGACGTACCGGCCGCTGCATGTCGGAAAGAGCAGTGGCGGACAAGCCCCCAGTGGCACCCACCGTCGGGCACGGAGACCCGATGCTGCACAGGCCGGCCGGCGAGACGCCGGCCGCTAGATTCACCGGCTGGAGGCCGGTGCCACACGGGACGGCCGGTTCGGGGCCCGGCCGCTACGTTGTACGTCGGGCACGGAGGCCCGGCGCGGGGCGCTACGGTTTGTCCGGCGGCCTTTCGTTCCTGGCAGCGTCGCTGTCAAACTCATTCGCCACGCGTTTGCCGCCCGTTAGCGTCGCCCAATCGGGCTGCACGGTCCCGGAGCGGTACGTACGCTGCATGCCGAAGTCGACGCTAGCGATAACCGCCTTGCTGTCGGGCCTAAGAAGCCAGATGCGATCGGCGGTGGTGTAGACCTCGTCGGACAAGTGGCGTCCGGCGTTCTCACGCATGAGCAGATACGTGGAGTTCCGCCGTGGCGAGGCCTCCCGGAATCGGGGCCGAGCTTCGCTGACCGCTTGCTCGGCGTCATCACGGTGTTGCGCAGAGACGATAAGTTCGTCGTTTGCCCGCAGCCGCGTACCGAGCAACCGGTCGCTTTGGCGGACAAGCAGGAAGTCCCTGCCCGCCTCCGTCCGACCCGCGAAGAACACCTCGACATCAGTCATACATCCGGTCGGGAAAAGCAGTACTGCCAGTAGGAGTACCATTCTGATGTGAACAACACCCATTTTCCAATCTCCCGCTTGTGGGGGCCGTCCGGCGCACCATCGTATTCAGCTCTGGACGACTCCGTGCCTCTTGGCCGACCCCACTCCCAGCCGCTTCCGGGTGCGCGACTCGGGGGTCGGACTGAGCAATGCGGCCGCGCGAGGGCGCGGGCCGCTACGGCGATCGACGTCGGCCGCAGGGGGCCGACGCTACCTTCGGCCGCGCGGGGCGCGAGCGGCTACGTCCCCTCGCTCGCGCTCAGGGCTCTGATGTTCGGCCGGCGAGCCGCCGGCCGCTTCATTCACCGGCTGGTAGCCGGTGCCACATGGGCCGGCCGGTGCGGGGCCCGGCCGCTACATCGACCGGTTGTAAACCGGTCCCACAGCATTGACCGGCCGGAGGCCGGTCCCCCAACAAGTCCCACATATCAGAACCACCAGGCGTCGCCGGGCTTTTCCTTGATCAGGACGGTTTTGAGGTAGGCGACGGCTTTTTCGAAGCCTTCCTGGACGCTCATCATGCAGTCTTCGTGCTCGATGCTGATCACGCCGTCGTAGCCCTTGAGCTTGAGCATGCTGATGAACGGCTTCCAGAACTCGTCGCCGTGGCCGTAGCCGCAGGTGCGGAAGATCCAGGAGCGGTGGTGGACGTCGGCGTAGTTCTTGGTGTCGAGCGTGCCGTTGATTTTGGTGTTGTGGGCGTCGATGCCGGTGTCCTTGCCGTGGACGTGGAAGAGGCAGTGGTTGTCGCCGAGCACGCGGGCGGCCTCGACCGGGTCGATGTTCTGCCAGAAGAAGTGCGAGGGGTCGAGATTGGCGCCGAGCTGCTGGCCGCAGGCGTAGCGGAGCTTGAGGATCGTCTCGGGGTTGTAGACGCAGAAGCCGGGGTGGGCCTCGAAGGCGATCTTGACGCCCTCGTTGGCGGCCTCCTTGTTCCTCCGGGTCCAGAACGGGATCAGCACCTCGTTCCACTGGTAGTCGCGGATCTGCTCGTACTCCCCCGGCCAGGCGCAGGTGACCCAGTTGGGCATCTTGTCGTCGGGCGACCCGCCGGGGCAGCCCGAGAAGTTGATCACCACGTCGGTGCCGAGCTTGGGGGCCAGCCGAACGGCCACCCGGTGCTCCTTGAGATGCTGGCGGCGAATCTTGGGGACGGGGCTGACCGGGTTGCCGTGCACGGCCAGGCCGATGATCTCGAGCCCGCGCCTGGCGACGTCGTCCTTGATCTTCTGCTGGGCTTTGGGGTCGTTGAGCACTTCCTCGGGGTCGAAGAACGGCTTGCCGGGGTACGCGCCGACCGGCAGCTCGATCGCCTCGAGCCCAACCTTCTGGCAGTAATCCAACGCCTTTTCCCACTTCATCCCGCCGAGGCCGGCTCCCATCACTCCGAGTTTCATCGTCGCGCTCCTTGTCGTCGAGTTGCGGCTTGTTGCAGTTGTGAGTGTTGAATCTATCGCCGCGACGGCGTTGCGACAAGGCGGGCTCAGCCTGCCGGCGCGTGCTGAGTTAGCGTCAAGAGGGGGAGCGGGCGTAACCGGTTGAGGCTTCTGCCCATCGGATGTGCTCGAAGCCAGCGGAGTTGAGCCCGAAGGGCGAGTGGCAGTAGCCACGGGCGCAAGCCCGTGGCTGCGGGCTCAACCTTTGGGAGCCCCCGCAGGGGGCGTTTGAGGCCACCGCAACACGGTTGATCAAGCTCAAGATCATCAACCCGCGCACGCTGGATCTGCAATCGCCCCCTGCGGGGGCTCTCCTTGATGAGGCCTGCTTTCCACGGGCTCGCGCCCGTGGCTACCCTCAAACGCCCCTTGCGGGGCTGGGTCGGTAAACCTACCGCGCCATCCCCGAGTTGTCTTGGCTGCCCACCCGCTCCTCGAATCTCGACGCCACTCCTCTCTGTGATGCTCACCCGCGCGTAATCCGTGTGCGACGATGCGCGTTCAGCGCGGAGAGTCGGGAAACGACACAACCGAGCCGGCGGATACGTACAGGAACTGCTCGGGAAAGGCTTCCCGGATGCGCGCGGTCGCCTCCGCTCCGGTGCAGTGGCACGGCCCGATTAGTTGCACATCGTAGGCTTGCAGGGCGGCGATCGACCGGCTGAGCCGCTCCTCCGAGGCCCGCACCAGGTGCATCCCGCCGAGAACCGCATGGAACCGGTCGGCGCCCGTGAGTTCGGCGACGTAATCCAACGTGTTAACCACGCCGGCATGGGCGCAGCCGAGCAGGACGACGACTCCATCCCGCGTGTCGATGTACATCGCCTGGTCGTCCGGCAGGGAGTCGGGTGCTCTGCCGGCGTCATCGCGGAAGAACGGTCCGCCGACGTCCTCGAAGTCGTTGCGTCGTGGAATTTCGCCGGTGACCGAAACGCCCGGAACAATCTCGGTTGGCTCGATCGTCGGGATGAGGTTGGGAATTTCCCGCTGCAACTCCTCCAGCCTGCCGAGCGAGGCACCGATGTAACGGGAACCGTCGGCCGTGACGCCAAACTTCGTGTCAAACGCGGCGGGGTGGACGTAGAGTCTGGCGTGACGCAGCCTGTTACGCAGCGCGGCCAGGCCGCCGGTGTGATCGTAGTGCCCATGACTCAGGGCGACCGAGTAAGCTTCTTCGAGATTGATGCCGAGCGCTTCGGCGTTCGGCGCGAGGGCCGGTCCCTGGCCGGTGTCGAAGAGGATCTTCCGGTCGTCGGCCTCGATCCACAGCGCGAGGCCATGCTCGGCGACCAGGTCATCCCGGCCGGCCGTGTTCTCCACCAGCACCGTGATGTGCAGTTGCTCGATCATGCCGTGACCTCCCAAAGTACGATTATCTCGGCCGGGCTACGTTCTTCGCAACCGGCGTCAATCGGAGCGCGCCCCCGAAGACTGCCTGGCGCGCTCGTCAACCAGGGGAACGGCCACGCCCGGTCCGCGGCGCCGCGCGTTGGGATCAACGTGCGGGACGGTCCAGCGCGGCGGGGGTCGCGTGACCTCGTCAGACGCGTGCCGCGCCCTGGAACGTGCTTTCTGCCGGAGGCGCTTTATTGGCCGAACGAAGGGCTGGTAAATGAAGTTGCGCCCCAGTTTGCGCATGAGCTGATAGCCGTGGAAAACCGCCGGGGGGAACCATCCGCGGTCGATCGCTTTTCGCACAATGCGGTTGGTGGCGAAGTCGATCACGCGGTGGGCGAACCAGGGTGGCACGCCGACGTTTCGCAGGTTCAGCACGATGCGCAGCCAGATCGCCAGATAGTCGTGCCCGATGAACTCCAGCGCCCCGGTACCCATGTAGTTGTAAGCAGTATCGTCACGCGCGCCGATTAGGCCGTCCGCCCGAGCCCGCTCGTACAGCGGCGTGCCGGGATAGAACTTCAGTGGGAAAACGCGCAGCACGGCCGGTCCGCGATGGTGGTCGGCGATGAAGCGCATCGTCTCGATCACATTCCGGTCCGGCTCGTAGGGGTTGCTGACGATGTAGTGATACTCGGTGCGGATGCGGTGTTTCTTGAACGTGGCAATGGCCTGGGCGATGCGCTTGGGCGGCGTCGGTCGGCGATAAACGCTCTTGAGCGTGTCTTCACTGGCGCTCTCGATGCCCATGCTGATCAGCTCGATCGGGACCTTGGCCAGCGCTCGCACCTTCCGTTCGGACACGGTGTTGGGAAACGCGTCCATCTGGAGCGGCAGCCGAACCTGTTCGTTGTACTTCGTGACGAACTCCTCGATCTGATCTTCGCTCCGGACGAAGAACAGGTCGTCCACGAAGTTGACTCGTTCGATCGTCGGGAAGCACGCCAGGGCCTGCCGGATCTCGCTCAGAACGTTGTCCAGTGAACGCAGCCGCAGCCAGGGGCCGCAATCCTTGAAGAGATTTTGCAGACCGGCGTTGTTGCAGAAGGTGCAGTGGTTGGGACACCCGCGACTCGTGACCACGCGCAGAATGTGCAGTGCCCCGCGCAGGTTGCCGGGCCGCGCCGGCACCAGCCCGTCCTTCTGGGCAACCCAGTGGGTTTCCAGCTCGTAGTCGGGGAACGGCAGACGGTCGAGATTGGTCTCCAGCGGCGCGCACGGGTTGCGGATCGTCTCCCGGTTGCCGAACCTGCCACCGCCGCGAAAGCCGAAGCCCGCGACCGTCGTCGGATCGCGCCCGCCTTCTAGTTGCTCGACGAGCTGGAGCATCGGCTCCTCGCCCTCGCCGCGACAAATCGCGTCGGCGTGTTCGAGCGATTCCTCAGGTGCCACCGTCGGGTGCGTGCCCCCCCAGACGATCGGCGTTTTGACGCCGGCGGCACGCACGTGTTGGGTCAGCGCGCAGGCCCGACGGAAGTTGTTCGTCATCAGGCTCATGCCGATCAGCTCACGCTCGCGAACGCGTTCGACCAGGTGTTCCAGGGCGGCGTCCCTGTAGTCGGCCTGCACGGTGTCGCGCTTGGAGCTCATGAAGATCATCTCCACGTCGTGCCCGGCGGTCTTGAGATAAGACGAGATGTACCGCAGGCCGAGCGCAATCGAGTGCGTGTACGTGGAAACCAGCGTGATCTTCATGACAGGCTCCCGCGCCGCGGCGCTGGCCGACTCTCGATCAAGCGACACGCCCTACCCCGGGGGCAACGGCAACAAAGGCGAGATGCGCGGCTCGGCCGCGGGGCGCCCCTTTACCTTTCTTGTAGAAGGCTAAGTTGTCCCAGGCGGGAGTCAAGACCGTTTTGCAGGAAAGCGCAGCCGCTGCCCGTACGCGACGAAAGCGAAGGCCATCTCTCAGCGGCGCCTCGCACTGGTGCGGGCAAACCCACGGCGCTGCCCCGGCAATTGTTTCACGGCCGCGATTCGAGGCGACGGACGCGGCTCTCCAGCGCGCGCAGGTCGCGCCCGAGACTGTCCAGCGTCGCCCTGACGCTGCGAAGTTCGCGAGCGCAGTCGGCGACCTCCCGCGAGCTTCGCTCCAGAGCGCTCAGGCGATCGCGCAGCGCGGTGCGCTCCCGCTCGCCGTTCGTGATCGACCGTCTCAATTCGTTCACGTTGCGCTCGGGTGTGGACCACTTGGCTCTGCCGGCGGCGCCGGCAAGCTCGCCGAGCCCCTTCTCGAGTGTCGCGAGACGCTCGGAAAAGGATGGTCGGGAGGAATCGCTGGCGCGCGAGCCAAAAGATCTCTCCATTGCCGCCACGCGCTCGGTAAGCGCCTCCAGCCGCCGGGCCAGCTTGGCGTCCTCCTTGTCGTCCGCAAACACGGGCGGCCGGGCCGTGATGATCACCCCGGCTGCGATCAGGCCGAGGACGATGACCGTTCTTCGAACCGTGGTCGACATGGTGCTCTCCTTACGCGTGAGTCGAGCCTCGGTACTATTCTCGCACGGAGTTGGAGCGCCTATCAAAACCGGGTGGCACGGGCGTCTCGCCCGTGGGGCCACAGGCGAG
>CAZDTB010000247.1:0-7036 GCA_964508075.1 uncultured Planctomycetales bacterium | reverse complement strand
AGGCGGTCGGGCGACGCTCTGCATGAAACCGGCCGGCCGACCCTTGCTCTCTGCGAGATAGGCTTTCCAGGTGAACTCATCAGGCCGAGGATTCTTGAAGAGCTTCTCGGACAGCAGCTCAGGGCTGAACCTGTCGAGCACGAGCGCTCGGTGGGCCAGCTCATACAGCGCGGGCAGGTCGCCCTCGCCGGCGGTTCTAATTGTGAATGCTGTGGATTCAGGCGCCATTTTCCAGAAACCCGTATCGTCAGCAAATGTGGGACCGGTTTTCAACCGGTCGCTTACGAGGTCATCTTATACTGGCGTAAACGACCGGTTACAAACCGGTCCCACAGGTCAGTCCACCTTGGATACCCAGTGACGTGCTTATAGAATGCCGGCCATGCCAGCGAACTTCGAAGATGTCAAAGTGTCGGTCGCCCTGCTGTTCGGCGATCAGTGGCCGTACGACCAAGCCGCGTTTCAGGCTTGTCTGCGGGCGGCGTGGGAGCAGGATCATCCACTGGTTGAAGTGATCGTGGCGGATGGTCGAGGGGCCTCGGCCAAGCCGGACTTCATCCCTAGCGAGATGGATGCCAACCGAGTCCGTCATCTGCCCGGCGAGTATGCCAACCGGGCGGCGATGTGCAACGCGGCGCTCAAAACCGCCACCGGCGAGTACTTGCTGGTGATCTTCAACGATCAGGCTCAGGTGACGCTCAAGCGATCGGCTGTACGCACGATGCTCATGGCGGCGGAGCGTGTGGCACAGGCTTCCAGCCTGTGGTTAGATCACCGGCAAGATGCCGGTGCCACACAGTCAGTCGGCATGGTCTACGGCGACTACGAGCGCGTCGAGGCCGACGGCTCGCGGAAGGACGTGCACCTGTCCGATTGGCACGAAGGTCGGCTGCGTGACACGGTGGATTTCGGCAGCGCGATCCTGTTCCGCACGGATGTGCTGCGTGAGGTCGGCGGCTTCAACGAAGCGTACGCGGCGGCGGACCTGTACGACGTGCGTCTGTGCGTCAGCGAGAAGCATGGCGTCGCACACATTGCCAACCGCTTTTCCGGCTCGCTGTATTCCGTGACCGCGCCGGCGAAGGCGCACAACGTGTTCGACTATCTGCTTGCCAGCAAGGACGCACAGCTCGAGATGGAGCGGGCGTGCACCGAGCATTTGAAGCGCAGCGGCGCGTATCTGGCGCCGGGAGCGCATGTGCAACGCGTCGAGTACGACGCTGCCGAGGAAGAGCGTTTCGGCGACTGCATCGCCAGCGTGGTTACGCCGGTAAACGATCGTCCCGAGTTCATCGGCCGGGCGATCGAAAGCGTGCAGGCTCAAACGGCTCGGCGGGTCGAAATGATCGTGGTGGTCAACGGCGGCGAGCAGGACCCGACCGCCGACGAGGTGCGGCGCTACATGGAGGGCGGCGACCGTTACGATCCGAACAGGCCGACGGTGCGACTGATCGTGGTGGACGTCAATAACCTCGGTCTGTGTCTGAACGCCGGCATCGCCGCTGCCCGCGGCAAGTACTATGTGCAGCTCGATTCCGACGATCGGCTCAAGCCGGACGCGGTCGAGAAGCTTCTGGCGGTGTTTGACTCGGATCCGACCGTCGGCATGGTGGTCGGCTCGTACGAGGTCTGGACACTGGACGAGAAGACCGGTGAGCTGCGTCGCAACGAGGAGATCCCCGTCGTCACGCACGACGAGTGGACCGCCGACAACGGCCGCAACAACCTGCTGCGTATCAACGGGGCCGGCGCCCCGCGCTCTGCGCATATCAAGGTCATCGCGGACGCCGGCTGGTTCGGCGTGAACGACACGAACAGTTGTCGTAACTACGGCGAGGATTACGACCTGGTGCTGCGGATCAGCGAGCGCTACACGATCGGCCGCGTCTGGGACCCGATCTACGAGGTAATCCGCCACTCCGGCGGAACCGACCACGCAATCGACCAGGCGACGATCGACCGCAACGATAACGCGAAGGACCACATGCGGCTGGAGGCGCTACACCGTCGGCGGGCGTTGAATCGAGTGCACGTGTAGCGGCCGGCGGCTCGCCGGCCGTAAGCAGTGGGAGAGGATTCCCGCCGAAGTGGGTGCGAGAAGGGATTCTCGCACCAGCGGTTTCCCATCGGGAGCACGAAGTGACGGGCGAAGAGGTGCTGCTCATCGGCGTTGACGGCGGGGCGACCGAAGCCAAGGCGCACGCAGTCTCGTGCGACGATCTTCACCAGCCGTCGTCGTTCGAGCTGCGACCCGAGTCGGCGTCGCGGGTTTACGCGCGTGTTGCCGACTTTGTGCCCCTGCCAGTGGCAGAGCAGCTTGCGCAGCGTGACGCCGGCGCCATCAAACGTACGGACAAGGAAGTCGAGCAGGGCCGGCTGTACGTGCGTGCTGCCGCCGAGACCGTGGTGGACGTGGCAAAGCAATGTGCGGCGCAGCGGGTTCTGGTCGGTATCGGCATGCCCGGGCTCAAGACGCCGGACGGACGCGGCATCAACGCGATCAACAACGGCCCGCGGATTCCGGACTATCTCGACGTTTTGGAGAAAGACATTGCGGCGACCGGGATTGAGCTGGTTTCGCCGATCGCCGCGCTGGGGAGCGACGCCGACTATTGCGGTCTCGGCGAGGAGTACGCGGCGGACGGTCTGTTCCGCGATGTCGAGAACGCATACTACGTCGGCTGCGGGACGGGGATCGCCGATGCGCTGAAGCTGCGCGGCAAGCTGATGCCGTTCGACCAGGCGAAGTCGTGGATCCAAAAGAGCTGGCAGATCGCGAGTGCGCTGGGGCCGACGTTCGAGAAGCTGGTGTCGGCGGAGTCGTTGAATCGGGTCTACGCCGACCTTGTAGCGGCCGGGCCCCGCACCGGCCGGGCAGCGCGCCAGGTAGGCACGAAGGCACGAAGGCACGAAGGGACGAAGGATCATGTAGCGGCCGGGCCCCGCACCGGCCGTAGCCGCGCGCTGCGTGGCACTGCTGTGTCAGCAGGGGGCGCGGGCGAAAGCACTACTCCAGGAGCAGCGGCACACGGGGAGTTCCCCGAAGTTGCCGCCGCAGCCGGCGATGCCGTCGCTATCGCGTGGCTGGAGACCGCGGCGCTGGTGCTGGCGGAGTTGATCTTCGAGCGGCTGTGGACGATCAGGAACGGCCGGGCGGAGACGGCGCATCGCGGCGACGCGTACGCGCAGCTCGATCCGAACCACGAATACCGCGGCACGCTGCTCGACCGCGTGATCATCGGCCAGCGCCTCGGCCAGATCTACGCTGACCCGGCATACCGCGGCGTATTCGGCGATAAGGTAGATGCCTGTCTCGCGGCGTTCATCGCCGATGCAGATGACGCGGAACTTCCCGGGATTTGTCTGTCGTCAGACAAGCGTGAATTGAAGCCGGGCTTCGTGACACCGTCGAAGCTCCGCGCCGCGCCGGCGCTGGGTGCCGCCGTTGCAGCCGTGCGGGCGCTGCGCGCGGGAGGGCAAAGCTCCGGCTGAGGCGTGGGGCGCGACATCCGGGCGTGGTCCACTGCCGCTTGGTCCGCCCCGCGGGCCCCGCTGCTGGTAAATGCTGATGAAACCTGCACGATTTGGCCAGTGCGTCATGCGCTCCACAGGTTCAGAAACTCGGTCGCACATCCGTTGGTTGCCCCGGGTAGGCTTGGCACTGACCCTCGTCGCGCACGGGACTATGGTCGCCTCTGTGCTTCGGCAGCCGTTCGCTGTCAGCGCTCGACCCGACCGCGAGCGGGCCCCCATCTGGTGGCTGCACAACGACACCGTGCACCGCGTCGGGCCGGCTGCCGATTTCTTCGCTGTCTACCACGCTGGCGAATGCGTGACACGCGGGGCCAGCCCCTACGCCGGCCAGCAGCCGGGTGAACGAACACCCTATTACTTCCCGTTTCGCTACCTGCCGCTCGTCGCCCAGACACTGGGCCGCGCCGCCGCGGAGCTCGCGCCTCGGACCGCCTACTGGCTCTGGGTCGGCATCCTCGAGCTGTTGCTGGCGACGTTCCTGCTCAGCTTCCGGCGGTGCACCAGGGGATGGATGTGCTGGTTGGCGGCGTACGTGCTACTGCTCAGCAGTCCGTACTTCCTTGAAATCTACATGGGCCAGTTCACTTTCGCAGCGGTCAGCCTGACCGGCCTCGCTCTTCTGCTGACCGAGCCGCGGCCTGGCGTGGGGGCGCGGTGGTCGGCCCGCGCCGTCGGCGCCGTTGCCTACACCGGCGCCGTGCTGCTGAAGGTCTTCCCGCTCGTCACCCTTCCGGCGCTGCTGCGAGTCCGTCGTGCGTGGCTGCTCGCGGCGGCGGCGCTGGTGATAACGCTGGTGGCTGGGGGCCCGCACTTCCTGGCGCACCCCGAGGACTGGCGCCGCTTCCACGAGGCGAACTTCGGACGGCCGGTCGCCGGAATAAACGCGGGAAACTACGGTTTCTCCTATTGGCTCTTCATCCTCGGCAGGCATGTGGCGCCGACCTGGATCGACGAGCATTGGTCGATCGTCGCGGACACCTGGCGGAACGCGGTTCTGGCGGTAACGGTGGGGCTGGTGTTGCTCGCGCGCCGGCCGCGGCTGGTTCTCGCGGCCGTGGCGCTGCTGCTGGCGCACTTCGTGAGCTACGCGCACGTGTGGGAGCATCATATGAGCGCCGTCCTGGTGCTCGGACTCCTGCTGCTGCGCGAGCATTGGCCGGCGCCTCGCGCGGATACGGCATTGAGCTTGGGCTGTACGGCGGGCGCGCCTGCGCAGCGCGCGACCTTATCGTCCGCGGCAATCGTGTCGCTCTTGGCGGTGCTCATCCTGGCGCTTCCGACGCCGTTCGTCTTCCTGGACGTCGCCAAGGATCCAAGTGTGGTCGATCCGAGTGTGATGTGGTCCTCGGGGGCGCGGCTGCTGCTGGCAGGCAGCAAGGCTCTGCCGACGCTGGCCCTCTACATCGTCGCGGTCGCAACCCTGTGTCGGCGCGACGGAACGCTGGTATGAGAATCCCCGCTCGCACCCAGACTCACAGGAGTCTCTTCCTGCCGCACAAGATGATCGCAGCCAGTTTCTACTGCGCCGTAGCCGCTGGCGCTCACAGCCGCGGAGGCTCGGCGGGAGCTTCGCCCGCTAGCGCACGTCGATGGCGAAATGCGGGTTCAGCACCGAGCTCTTGTTCATGTTCTGGAACTGGACGTCGACGGCGTGCTCACCGGGGGCGAGGTCATCGGGTAGCGAAACCGTGAGCAGGTAGCGCTCGCCGTCGTCGCTGAACGCGTGGGGCACGCGCTGGCCGTCGAGGTGGACGGTGATCGAGTCGGTCAGGATCATCTGGCGGTCGGCGCCCCAGGACTTGCGCGCGCGCAGGCCGTCGTCCAGCTCGAAGACGAGCCCTGGCCGGCCAACGGGACCCGGCTCCGAAGGGATCGTCTGTTCGGCGCCGGAGCCAGATTCCTCGTTGCTGGCGCTCCTCGGAATGACGGCCGCGGAACCGATGACGGCGTCTTCCGGCTCGACCAGGTACGCCCGTGGCAGGCCGGCGGCGGCGTATTTGGCCAGAGCGATGAACAGGCCGTGCGCCTCCAGCAGGTTGTAATCCGGGTCGCGCAGCCGCTGCTCCTCTTCCGGATTGGTGAAGAACGAGCTTTCGCACAGGGCGGCGGTGACGTCGGCGTGGCGCAGGATGCCGAAGCCCGAGTCGTACATGAGCTGGTCGCTGTGGAGCGGAATCCCCGTGATCTGCGGCAACGCGATCGAGTCGTATAGCCCGTAGCAGAGGTAACGGGCCAGGTCGAGGTTCGACGGGCGGTAGTCGACGTCGTTGTGGTACCAGACCGTGGTGCGGTTGACCTGCGGCTTGCCGCCGATCGCGTTGTGATGGAGCGAGATGAACAGGTCGGCGCCCCAGTCGTTGGCGATCGCGGCGCGGTCGGCGAGCGAAAGGTCCACGTCTTCCTCGCGCGTGAGCAGGACCTCGGCCCCGGCCTCGGTCAGCAGCGCCCGCAGGTACTTCGCGACACGCAGGTTCATCTCCGCCTCGCGCACGCCGGTGCCGCCGCGCTTGTAGCCGCGTTTGTGGGCGTCGCCGCCGTGACCGGGGTCGAGACAGATCTTGACGCCTTCCAGGAACTCGGCGTACGGCGGGATCGGGCAGTCGTCAGAGCCGATGCGCTGTTCGAGGAAACCCTCCGGCTCGGGCAGCAGCGTGTTGACCGACAGCATCGGGTCGGCTTCCGGCTCCGCGGGCGTCGACACCGCGGGCTGTGGGCCTCGGCAACCCGCGAAGACACCGAAGAACACGATCGTTGCGATCAGGCAAAGTGAGGTTCGCATCGAAGCACTCCTGCAGATGGTATGTCGGCCGCACGGAGGGTGGGTGGCCCATGGATTCAGCCGTGGGGAACGCGAATCAGAGCTCTATTCGTGTTCCCCACCTCTGAAGAGGTGGGCCACCCTTCGCATTATCTACACGTTCCACGCGTCACAGAGCACTAGAGTGTACACGTCTGGATCGGTTGCGCCTCAAGTCGTTGCGGGCGGCGGACATTTCTGGCACACTATCGCGACCGGCGCGGGGGTCGGACGTGTTTTCCGCATCCAACGGAGCCCCGTAGATGAAGGATCGTGGGCATCTCATGACCGAGTTGCGCAGCCCGCGCTCGATGCGCATCGACCGCATGACCGTCGGCGAGGCGGTCGACCTGTTGAACGCCGAGGACGCCACCGTCGCTGCCGCCGTCGCCGCCGCCCGAAACGAGATCTGCCAGGCGATCGAGCTGGTGGTGGCGGCGTTCGAGGCCGGCGGCCGGTTGATCTACGTCGGAGCCGGCACCAGCGGCCGGCTGGGCGTGCTGGATGCTTCCGAGTGCCCGCCGACCTTCCTCTCCCAGCCGCGCACGGTCCAGGGCATCATCGCGGGCGGGTGGAAGGCCTTGCGCCGAGCCGTCGAAGGCGCCGAGGACTATCCCGAAGACGGCGCCGCCAATATGGACGAGTTGAAGATCGGTCCCCGCTACGTGTTTATGGGCAACAGCACCGGCGGGACTACGCCCAACG
>CAZDTB010000246.1:0-7095 GCA_964508075.1 uncultured Planctomycetales bacterium | reverse complement strand
AGTCGTCTGGGTCGTTGGGATCGTCCGTGACGGTCACCGTGACGTCGTAGGTCCTCGTTCCCCAGCCCATCTGGCCCATGTCCACCAGGCTGGCCGTGATGGCGGCATCCGCGCCGGCGACGAACAGCAACATCGACATGGCGGCAAGCGATTTGTTCATTTCCATCCAGCCTCTGATCCGGTCGCATTAGCGACGCCGAATCAGACCGAGACCGCCAAGCGCGAGCAACGCCAGGCTGCCAGGCTCAGGGATGCAAACCATGACATCCCAACTGTACGGGAACAGCGTGCCACCGGTGTTCGCGGCAGCGACCTCCAGGTCGATGTTCAGCCAGCATTCCTCGGTGCAGTCGTCGTCGCAGAACATCGTCAGACGGTGCAGAACGAACTCGCCGCTCCCGGTGTTGTACGTGTCGAACCACTCGCCGAAACGCAGTTGCGGCGACTCGATGACCGCATTCGGGTCAGCGAACGAGACGGCGCCCAACTTCGCCGTGTTCGGGAAGAACTCCGGCGAGGTGAAGAAGCTATCCCACCAATGGTGGAACAGGTCCATGGGTGGGTTCCAAGGATCGAGGTTGGCAAACGTGCAACATCCGGTCAGCGTCGCCGACATCCAACACGTCACCCAGTCGTCTGGGTCGTTGGGATCGTCCGTGACGGTCACCGTGACGTCGTAGGTCCTGGTTCCTAGGCCCATCTGGCCCATATCCACCAGGCTGGCCGTGATGGCGGCGTTCGCGGCGGCGACAAACAGCAATATCGACGTGGCGGCAAGCAGCGATTTGTTCATGGCACCGCTCTCCGGCTGCCGGAACCGCGACGTGGTGATCGCCCTGCCAGGTCGGTCCCGGCCGCGCGCTGAAGGGATACAGTATTCTACCGCGCCGGATCACGCTGGCAAGCGCGGCGCTCAAGCGTCTGCCGGGAAAACCGCGTGGGCTTCGATCTCAATCAGCATTTCCGGGTCAATCAGAGATCTCACTTCGACCATCGTCGTCGCCGGGGGATGATCGCCGAAAGCCTCGCGGTGGGCCCGGCCGTACTCCTCCCAACGCGAGATGTCGGTGACGAACATGCGCGTGCGCACAACGTGTGAGAGTTCGGCGTCTAGGTCCGCCAACGCCGTGCGGATGATCTCCAGACATCGGCGGGCTTGGGCATAGGCGTCGCCGGGAGCGAAGAGGCTGCCGTCGTCAGCCACCGGTGCCGTGCCGGTGACGTAGATGTGACTGCCGGCTCGCAGGGCGCGGCAGTAGCCGATCTTCGTTTCCCACGGGGCCCCCGAAAACGCTCGTTGAAACTGCATGGGTCGCCTCCTGCGTGACGCGCTGGCGCGGTTAGCCGAGCGGCTCAGTTTCTGGGCGGCCGTGGCCAGTAAAGGACGTCGTTCGTGTCCGCTCTCCAGTCGTGCGCGCCGCCGTCGTCTACGCCATTGCCGCCAAGTGAGTAGAGCGTAAAGTCGTCGCCGTCGCGTTGATAAACGAAGTAGTTTCCGGTGAACGGGTCAATCGTCATCTCGGCGTCGCCAAATACGTCGAGCGAGTCGGGGTACTCACCGTATTGCTGGCGATAGGCTCTGAGGTTTGTGATCAGGCGGGTCGCGTTGCGTGTGGTGGCGCCTCGTGTGGCCAGGTGATTCATGCGACCGAGCGACGGCAGCAGCGTCGCCAACAGCGGGTTCCGCTTTCGGAAGTCTGGGCTGCCGACGTGGGCCTCCAGCTTGTTCAGCTCCTGTGTGGCCTCCTGATACGGCAACAAGGCGGCCTCGGTCAGATCGTCGTAGCATTTATTGGCCTGGGCGACCATCTTCTCGAAGCCGATGCTCCCGAGCGCGAACGACATCGCCAGGCCTTCGAACGGGGGGTTGGCGTATCCGAGGACCGCGCTGTATTGCTCGAGGCCGTCATCAGCGACTCGATAGGTGCCGCCCTCGGGGTTCCATTCGTAGGCGCGCTGCAATACGTCGAACGCCATGGCCCGCTCCCCCTGAAAGCACTCCGTGATTGGCCGCAGGGGTCGATAGCCGTCTTCCAGCTCTTCGGCGAGCTGAACGTAGTCGATCTCGTCACCGCGCTGCGACGCGAAGCAATCCAGCAGGTTGTCGGCGGTCTCTTCCTGCAGGTATCTGCCGACCAGCGTGTCAATCAGCGTGGGTCCCTGGCTGGTCTGCGCTCCGACGGCGAGATTGTCCAGGTAGCTGCCGAGGGCGGCGTCGACTTCGCCGTTGGCTTCGAGGTACTTGGCTTCGATGATCGCGGCCCGCGCGAGTGCACGCTTCTCGGAGAGGCTGGGGAGGAGGATGCCGAGCACGCTGTCGTCCTCGCCGACTTCGAGCATGCCGCGGTACTCGAACTGCGCCGCGGCGCGGAAGTCGACCAGCGCGTCCTGGTTGGCCTCGAGCCATTCGATGATCTCAGGAGAGGCGAGCGCTTCGGGGTCTCCGCGTCGGGCGGCCTTATACAGCTCCTCATCTCCCTCCCACGGGATGCGCTTCGCGATCGCGGATTCGTAGAGCGGCACGGCGCTGGGGCCTTCGGTCTCGGTGAGCGAGACAACCCACGCGACATAATCGACGGGGTCGGCCGGATTCGGAAGCGGTACGGGGAATCCCAGCTCGGCGCTGAGGCCGGCATACTGCGGCGGCTGGTTGGGATCGCTGCGCGTCACGGCTGTATCGCGAACGGCGGCGACCGCGTCGGTGAGCCCCGCGCTGGCAATTGCGCTCGCGACGTCCGCATCGATGCCGGAGACGTTCGACAGTTGCTGCAGCTGCGCGAGCGCGCGCAGGATCGCCTCGGCCGTGGCGGCTTCGCTCGCGGCTTCACCGGCGGGCGCGGGCGCTGACGTGGGTGCTTCCAGCAGGGCAAGGATTTCGGGCGGAATCGCGGGATCCGTAGCGTCCCCTTCGGCTCTGGATTTGTCGCCCGACGGCCTGCTGGTTGGCGCGTCAGCCCCAGGCTTCCTGGGGAGAAGCTTGATCTCTTCGAGATCGATTCGGAGTTCGCGACCCCCTCTGAGCTTGATGACGAACTGCGGCGGGGAGTCTACGAAGGTGAACTCAGCCTCCGAAAGCCATTCGACTGCTCCTTGCGCGACGGTCACCTGTTTCCAGTCGTCCCCGTGCAGCAGCTCGCGCAGGTCAAACTCGCGCAGCAGCTTGCCATGCTCGTTGTAGATGACGAGGGCATGCGCGGCGCCGCCGCGACGGAACTCATCGAGCGTGACGACGAAGCACCCGTCGTTGCGGATCAGGGCGTGGCGCGGCGCGACCTGGCTAACCAGCTTCGCCCGCCACACGCGCCGGTCGCGTTTTTGCTCGGCCACCTGCTCGAACAGGGTGGCACGGCAGCGGCGGTACTCTCCGCGGCCGGCGTCGATCCGCAAGTGGTAGCGCCCGTTGTCCGAGCGGGCTTCGCGCAGCGGGCGGCGGTCCTCACCATTCCCGGGGGCCGGCAAGGTGAGCAGGAGCAGCGCGAGAACGTACAGGCGGACGTACATGGGCGATCCCTCGTCAATGCAACGTATCGTGCGGGGCAATCTTAGGGAAGCACGGACGGGACGGCCAAGCGGGCTGGTGGTGGGGCAGGTGGTTCAATCGTCCCTCGGCGGTCGCGGCCAGTACAACAGGTCGTTCGTGTCACCGCGCCGATCATGAACGCCGCCGTCATCCACGCCGTTGCCGCTCAGTGAGTAGAGCATGAAATCGTCACCGTCGCGGCGATAGGCGAAGCTCTGGTCGGTGAACGGGTCGATGACCATCTCCGTGTCGCCGAAGACGTTCAGCGAATCCGGATACGTTCCGTATTGCTGGCGATAGGCCTTGAGCTGGGTGACGAGCAGCGTAGCGCGTCGACTGCTCTCAGACCGTGCTGCCAGATGAGCGGCACGACCGAAGGAGGGCATCAACATCGCCAGCAGCGGGTTCCTGAAGCGGAATTCCGGGCTCCGGATCGGTTCCTGCGCCTCGCGGAAGGCCTCTCGGCCCTGCTGGTAGGGCATTCGGGCGGCGTCGGTCAGCGCGTCGTAGTGCGTGTTGAGTTGCTCGGTCATGCTCTCAAAACCGATGTTTCCGAGCACATAGCCGAGCCCCAGCTCCCCAAGTCCTCCTGCTCCGGTGAGGCCGAGCGTGTTGCCGAAGTGCTCGAGGCCCTCCTCGGATACGCGGTAAGACTCGCTCTCCGGGTTCCACTCGTAGCCGCGCTGGATCACGTCCAGAACCATGACCCGCTCGAACTGGAAGGTCTCCTCGATCGGACGCGTCGGACGGTAGCTATCGACCATGGCCTCCGCCAGGCCGACGTAGTCAAGGTCGTCATCATCGAGTCTGGCAAACGAGTCGAGCGCTTGCTCCGACGCCAACGCCTGCATCGCGATACCCACAAGGTTCTCGATCAGCGTGGGACCCTGACCGGCGTGCGCCCCGGCCGCCATCACGTCCAGGTAGCAGTCCATCGCCGCGTCGCTCTCACCGGCGGCCTCAAGTTGCTGGGCCTCGATCACCGCGGCTTTCGCCAGCAGGCGGACGTTCGACAAGTGTGGCAGCAGAAAGCCGATCACGGTGCCGTCGCCGGTCTCCATGGGCATGCCGCGGAACTCGAAGTCGGTCGCGGCGCGGAACTGGCCCAAGGCGTCCTGGTTGGCCGCCAGCCACTCGTTGATCTCGGGTGACGCCAAGGCGTCGGGATCACCGTCCATGGCAGCGCTGAACAGGTCGCTATCACCTTCCCATTTCACCAGGCTGTCCATCGCAGCCTGGTAATAGGGGACGGCGCTCGGGCCGTCGGTCAGCGTCTGCTCCCGCATCCAGGCGACGTAATCGACCGGATTCGCCGGGTCGGGCGCCGGTACCGGGACGCCGGTGGTCGCGCTGTTGCCGGCAGTGACGACCCCGTCCACCAAAACGCCCACAGGACTGCGGTCTGCGTTATCTGGTGGGCTCGTCGCCGCGATCGCCGTCGCCGCGCCTTCCAGGCCTTCAATCTCGATGCCGGCGAGCGTGGCCAGGCGGTACAACTCGAGCACCGCCTGCCGCACACCCTGTTCGGTGGACTCCGGTGCGCTTTCGGTTGCGCCGGCGGGTGGCGAAGCTGCTTCCGTCAGCAGGGCCAGAATCTCGGGTGGAATCGCGCCGTCCGGCTCGTTTGCCGCGGGCCTGGTGGCTACATCGGAGCCCGCCTCAGCGGCGGGCTTTCCGGCCTCGCCGGCGATTTCTGCCTTCTCAAGATCGATTCGGACTTCCCGACCCCATTTGAGCTTGATGACAAACTGCGGGGGCGCGTCGACGAAAGCGAACGTGGCCTGCGGCAGCCATTCGATCGCCCGGCGTTCGACCGTTACGTGTTGCCAGTCGTCCCCGTGCAACAGCTCGCGCAGGCCGAAGTCACGCAGCAGCTTGCCGCGCTCACCGTAGATCACAACGGCATGTGCCGCTCCGCCGCGCCGGAACTCGTCGAGCGTGACCACGAATCGGCCGTCGTTGCGGATCAGGGCGTGGCGTGGGGCGACTTCGTTCGCGAGTTTCGCCCGCCAGACCCGGCGCTCGCGGTTCTGCTCGGACACCGGCTCGAACAGCGTGGCGTGACAGCGGCGGTATTCGCCCCGACCGGCGTCGATGCGCAAGCAGTAGCGGCCGTTTTCCGAGCGGGCCTCGCGCAACGGGTGTCGGTCCCGGACCTCGGCCACAACCACAGAGGCTATGAGCAGCGCGGCTACGGGAAGGCTGGCTCGAACGATCACTCTGAGCGCCTCCATAGGGGCAGACCCTGCGGCCTGGTCGCCAGGTGCCGCTGGCCGCTGATTCGATCGTCCGCCCCGGGGTCTCGGGCACAGCGGCCGCCTACTAGAGTACTACGGAAACGCCGCCGAAAACCCGCAAAGGACCCCAGAATTCTTCAGCACTTGTCTCGGCTGGCGCGTCCTCTATCTGAATCGGGCGCGGGCGAACCACCCCTCGCCCAGGTGTTTCAGGCTCATGCTCTTCGGCAGACGCAGGGCATCGCGAACCGTATCGGGACCGGTCCCCCCGACCGCTGAGACGGCGTCGTTGCCCCCGATCAGCCGCGGTGCCACGTAAACGTGAAGCTCATCCGCCAGGCGCTGGTCGATGAATCCTCCCAGCACCTCGCCGCCACCCTCGACCAGCACGTTCGTCATGCCATGCGAACCCAGCAGGTCGAGCACAGCCGGCAGTGAGAGCCGGGCGCCGTCACGCGGCACCGCATGAACCTGGCAGCCGGCGGCTTCCAGGGCCTTCACGCGACGGCGCGGTGCCCGGGGGCCGCAGATAATCCACGTCGGCGTGGTTCGCGCACTCCGCACGAGCTTCGCCGTCGTCGGCGTACGCAGCCGCGTGTCGAGGACCACGCGTGTCGCCACACGCTGCACCGGCGCCACCCGCGCCGTAAGGTCGGGGTCATCGGTCAGCACGGTTTTGCGGCCGACCAGAATCGCGTCCACGCGTGCCCGGACGCGGTGGGCGTGGGCCCGGCAACGCTCGTCGGAAATCCACTTCGAGTCGCCCGTACGCGTGGCGATCTTGCCATCGAGGCTTTGCGCCCACTTCAGAATGACCCAGGGGCGCTTCCGGCGGGTGAGCTTGAGAAACGGCGCGTTCAGCTCGGCGGCCTGCTCAGCAAGGAGACCGACCGCGACCTGAACGCCAGCGGCGCGCAACTTCTTGAGCCCGCGGCCGGCTACTGACGGGTTGGGATCCCGCATCGCCGCCACCACGCGCCCCACGCCGGATTCGATCAACGCCGCGGTGCACGGCGCCGTCTTGCCGAAGTGACAGCACGGTTCCAGCGTCACATACACCGTGGCGCCGCGCGGCGCGGTGCGGCAGCGGCGCAGCGCGTCGATCTCGGCGTGCGGCCCGCCGAAGCGGCGATGGTAGCCTTCGCCCACGACCCGTCCGCGCGAGACGATCACGCAGCCGACCATCGGGTTCGGCTCGACCCGGCCCTGCCCGCGGGCCGCGAGTTGCAGCGCCCGCTGCATGAAGTCGGCTTCGTTGGGTTGACTTTTGGCCACGGCGGCAGATGCTCCCGGCTTACGGCCCATCCGAAACGGTGGTGGCCTGAGTCTCCTGGTGAC
>CAZDTB010000245.1:0-7147 GCA_964508075.1 uncultured Planctomycetales bacterium | reverse complement strand
ACAGATCTTCGGACTACGCGTCAACAGCTTCGTCCCGGTCGGGCAGATGATCCGCGCCGGCGACCTCAGATTGGTCGACCTGGTGAAGCGTTCACAGCCGGTGACGGTGATCGGCAGCGTGACCGGCGGCGAAGGCGTCAGCATTCGGATCACGGGGGACGCGCTCGACTCGGGCGGGTACGGCGACACGATCCGTGTTCGCCTGGGCGACTCGCGTGAGAACTATCGTGAGGTGCGCGGGGTGGTGAGCGGCGTCGGCACGGTGCGCCTGACGGACGGCGGACTTTGAGGCTGGCCCCAGTCAACGGGAGTGCCACGATGCAGCGTGACCTGGTTTGGACACTGGCACTGTTGATCGCCGCGGCGAGCGGCCCGGCGGCCAACGCGCAGAGCAACTCGCTCTTTCGCTACTCGGGAAGCAAGACCAGCCCGACACCGATCACGCAGCCCACCGCGGGGATGCCCGAGGTCTTGCTCTCGGCGCCGCGGACGCCGGTGTATCCTCGACTCGGCCAGGACGACGGCCCCCCACCACCGAACCAAGTCCTGCTGGCAGCATCGCTGATCGCGGTCGAAGCGCCCCAGCCGCGCGAGATCAGGGTGCACGACCGGATCACGATCGTGATCCGCGAGGAGAAACGCTCGACCTCCGACTCGGATCTGAAACGCGAGAAGAAATGGGAAATCGCGGCGGAGCTCAAGAAGTGGATCCGCCTCAACGAGTCGCACAAGCTCGTGCCGCAGATCTTTCCAGATGGGAATCCCGCGCTCGACCTGGAGTACGACGACAAGTACGAGGGCAAGGGAAAAGTCGGCCGCAAGGACACACTGATCACGCGCGTCACCGCGACGGTGATCGACGTCAAACCGAACGGCGACCTGGTGCTGGAAGCGAAGAAGGACATCAGGGTCGACGCGGACCGGCAGGTGATCATGCTGACCGGCATCTGTCGCGGCGAGGACGTGACGGCACAGAACACCGTGCTGAGCACGCAACTGGCCGACGCCAAGATCGACATTCAGCACAGCGGCCCGGCCCGCGACGCCGCCCGCCGCGGTTGGCTGGCGCAAATCTGGGATTTCCTGCGCCCGCTGTAGCCACGAAGGAACGCCCGTGCGTGATGTTGTGAAGCAAGGAGGCATGGATTCATGAGAGCGACGGCCCGGCGCCGACGATGCATGCCTTGGCCGTTGGCGGTCGTTGCGTTGGCGACGACCGTCGGCGCCACCGCCGGAGTCCGCGTCCAGGACATCGCCCGCTTGCAGGGGCAACGCACCAACCGGCTGATGGGCTACGGCCTGATCGTCGGCCTCGACGGAACCGGGGACAGCGGAAAAAACGAGCACACCATGCGGGCCCTGATGGCGATCCATCGCAGATTCCATCAGCCCGTGCTCAGTTCGGAGGAGTTGAAGAATGCAAACAACGTCGCCCTGGTCGTGGTCGAGGCGACCATCCCCGAGTTCGGGGCGCGCGAGGGACAAACGCTCGACATCGCCGTCTCGGCGTTCTCGGCCAAGAGCTTGAAAGGTGGGCGATTGCTGACAACGCCCCTGCAATTCGCGGCCTTCGACGAGGACGATCCGGCCACGCAGCAGATCCTCGGATTCGCTGGGGGGTGGATCGAGATTCCGGATTCGAGCGTGCTGACGCGCGGGATCATCCGCGGCGGGTGCGCGCTGGAGGCGGACTTTTTCTACCACTTCGTCCTCGACGGATACCTGACGCTGGTGCTCGACGACGAGCACGCCGGTTTCCAGTGGGCCCAGCTCGTGGCGCGGGCGGTCAATCACGAGTTGTCCAACCCGGCGGAGTTCAGGGCCAGGGTTCGCGAAGCCAGAGAGACCGGATGCGCGGTGGTCGCGCCGGAGGTTGCGGAGGCGATCGGACCCAAGAACGTCCGCGTCCGCGTTCCACCCTACGAACTGGCCACGCCCGCGGCGTTCGTCAGTCGCGTGCTGCAAACGCACGTTTTCATGACGCCGCCACAGCCGGCGCGCGTCTGCATCAACCGGATGACCGGGCACGTGTCGTTCACTGGGGCGGTGACAATCTCGCCCACGATCCTGCAATTGCCTGGATTGGGCACGCTGGCGGTCGGGGGCGAACCGTCGGAATCGCCCGGCGGATCAGCGCAGGATGACCGGGCAGTGGCGTTCCAGGAATTGCTGAACACCTTGAGCAAGTTGCAGCTTCAGCCGGAGCAGCTGGTCAGCGCCATCGAGCACCTGCAACGCACGGGCACGCTGCACGCCCAACTGGTCTACACGGAGTGAGCCCACACATGCCAATTACACAGGTCCAGGGTTCGGGGCAACCTTACGACGCGAGCATGACGGCCAAGCTCGGCGCCTGGCGCGCCCTCGGGCGCCGGCTCGACCCCCAGGACCCGCGCGTGGCCCGCGAAGCGGCCGGCCTGCTGATCTCGCAGCTCTTTTTTGCGCCCCTGCTGGCGGAGATGCGCCGGCTGCCGTTCGGCCAGGAATTCGGGCACGGGGGCCGGATGGAGGACGCCTTCGGGGAGCAGTTGGACTTGCGCATCGCCGACACGGTGGCCCGCGGCGACCGGAGCCTGACGGCCCGACTGACAGAGAAGCTCATGCGGAGACAGTGGGAGGGCGAGGCTCCCCGGGAGGGTGAGGCTCCCGCCGAGCCGGCGCCGCTGGATGCCCCATCGCAGCCGGTCGCCTGGCCGGTAGAAACGCAGGCCCGCGCCGCCGGCGCAGGGGGTGACAAATGAGTCGCTCGATCGCGAATCCAGAAATCCAGCCGGAGCACAGGGATTCTCCCTGTCCAGCGGAGCACAGGGATTCTCCCTGTCCAAGTGACGCGGCGCGCACGCGCACTGTCACGCACCCAAGCGCTGCGGGACTGCCCACCCGGGAGGGCGAGGCTCCTGCCGAGCTCCAGCTACAGGTCGCCGAGCTGCTCGAGCTACTGTCAGCGCTGCACGAGTTGCTCAAGCGACTGCTTGAGCTCGCGCGGGCCAAGGTCGACGCCATGCGCGGGGCTGACGCCGTCGGGCTCCAGCGCTGCGCCGCGGAAGAATGCGGCCTGCTCGAGCGGCTCTTTGAGCACGAAGATCAGCGAAATGCAGCCTTTGCGCGCCTGGCGCAAAGCCTGCACTCGAACGACCTGGCCCGCGTGCGCCTCTCGGACATCGCCGAGCGATTACCCGAGCCGTTTTCCTCGCGTTTGCGGGCCAGGACGGCGGGTCTGCGGCGAACCGCCGACGAACTGCGCCAGAAAAACCGCTTGGCCGCCGAAGTGGCACGCCACCTGCACGACCACATTCGCGCGGTCTTTGAAGAAGTCGCCCGAGTGAATCAGGAGTCGGTCGTGTACGGACCAAGCGGCAAGCATGAACAGCGGACCAACGAGACCTGGGTCGATGCAGTCGGATAAATCGTGTCATTACGGGAGCCCGAGGCTCCTGCCGAGCCGGAGTACCTTGTGTCACTAGGCGGAGCTTTCCAAATCGGTCGTAGCGCGTTGGCGGCCTATCAGGCGGCGCTCTCCGTCACCGGCCAGAACATCGCCAACCTCGCCAACCCCAGCTACACCCGCCAGACCGGTCGACTCGTCGCCATGCACGGGGGACCCAACTACGGCTACGTCCGACCCGGCGCCGGCGTCCGCATCGACCAACTCACCCGACACGTTGACGCCGCGCTCGAAGCCCGCCTGCGACTATCCCTCGGCTCACGTTCGTCGGCAGAGGCCATCTACCAGGCCCTCAGCCAGACCGAAGCCGCATACAACGAACTGACCGAACACGACGTCTCAACCCAACTCAGCGAGCTGTTCGCCCGCTTCGGCGAACTGGAAACCGCCCCACAGAGCAACAGCGCCCGCGGCCTGACCATCGCCACCGCCGACACCCTCGTCAACTCCATCAGACGACAGCGGACCGCCCTCGTCAATCAGATCTCCCAGCTGAACGACACAGCCGCGACCGCCGCGCGGCGGGCCGGCGACCTCACCGCCGAGATCGCCTCCCTCAACGTATTGGTCGCCCGCCAGGAGGCCGATGGCATGACCGTCGCCGGCGCCCTCCGCGATCGCCGAGACGCCTTGCTCCGAGATCTCGGCGAGCTCATGGACATCCAGGTCCGCGAGCAGGACAGCGGCTCGGTCAACGTCTACGTCGGCAGCGAGCCCCTGGTCGAGTTCGATCGTTCACGCGGACCCATCGTCGAGACCGTCCTCCAAAACGGCACCGAGATCGCCTCCGTCCGCTTCGCCGACACGCACGGCAACGTCGTCATGACCGACGGCAGACTGTTCGGACTCCTCCAGGCCCGCGATCGATACCTCCAGGATCAGATCAACCGCTTCGACACCCTCGCCGCCGGACTGATCTACGAGGTCAACCGCATCCACTCCACCGGCGTCGGACTGGTCGGATACCAAGAGCTCCTCAGCGAATACTCCGTCAACGATCCGGCCGTGGCGTTAAACAGTACCGCCGCCGGGCTGCCGTTCCCGCTCGAAAACGGCACCTTCATCGTCCACATCCGCGATACCGCCACCGGCCAGGAGATCACCCGACAGATCCACATCGACCTCGATGGCCTCAACGCGGACGACACCACCCTCAACAGCCTGGCCGCCGACCTGAACAACGTCCCGGGGTTGACCGCCACCGTAACGGCCGACAACCGCCTGCAACTCCAGCCCGCCGGTGGCCACGAGATCTGGTTCAGCGAAGACAGCTCGAGCGCCCTCGCCGCCCTCGGCCTCGCCTCGTTCTTCAGCGGGCAAGACGCCGGCGACATCGCGATTCGCGACCAGATTCGCAGCGACCCGCGCCTGATCGCGGCCTCGCTGACCGGGGAGCTGAACGACGGCGACAACGCCGGCCGGCTGGCCAACCTGGCGCTCAGCACCAGTACCAGCAGCTTGCTCGGACACCGCAGCATTCAAGATTACCACGAGACGCTGGTCACCGACCTGGCGGTTGAAGCAGCCGCCGCATTCACGGATCACGAGGCGACCGAGGCCGTCTACGAGAGTCTCTACGCGCAGCGCGAGGCGATCAGCGGCGTGAACCTGGACGAGGAGGTGGTGAATCTGGCGCAGTACGAGACGGCGTACCAGGGCGCGGCACGTTATCTGTCGGTGGTGGAGTCTCTGACCGACGAGATCATGGATCTGCTGTTATAGGACGACGAAGCACAATGAGCGTTTCTCCGGTCAACCTGACACGCATCAGCCAGAACCTGCGGGCGTTTAACCTGCTCAACACGGTTCGGGCCAGCCACCTCGACCTGTTCCGGTCGCAGAATCAGTTGGCCACCGGGCTGCGCTTCACCGTGCCGAGCGAAGATCCGACCCGGGCCGTCGACGCGATCAAGCTCGATCGATACGCCGACATTCTCAACCAGGTCAGCCGCAGTCTGCTGCGCGTGAACGAGACGCTGCGCGCCGGCGAATCGGCCGTGCAGGAGGGCGCTGACCTGGTGATGGAAGCCCACACCCTGGCGCTCTCGATGGCCAGCGATACGCAGTCCCCTGGGGAGCGCGAGTCGATCCAGACTGTGATCAACTCGATCCTCGACCAGTTGGTCACGGTCGGTAACCGCCGGCACCTCGACGTCAGTCTCTTCAGCGGGGACTACGGCGACGACGTGCCGTTCGAGCTGGGGGCGGACGGCGTGCTCTTCCGGGGCGACAACGGGCGTTTGCAAACGATCGTGGACAGCGATCTATCGCAGGACACCTTTACGATCTCCGGGATGGAGTTCTTCAACGCGGTCTCCGACAGCGTGCAGGGCTTCGTCGACCTGGATCCCGCCCTGACCAGCGAGACGCGGCTGGTCGACCTGAACGGAGCGACGGGCAACGGCATCAGACCCGGGCGGATCGAGGTCTCCGACGGCCGGGAACAGGTCGAAATCGACCTGACCGGAGCTGATACGGTCGGCGACGTCATCGACATTCTCAACGATGCTCTGCCGTCCACGCTCGCCGCCCAACTGACCAACATTGGCATCGATATCGTCCCCACCGGGTTCGGTCCGGCCACCATCACGATTACCGACGCGACCGGCAATTCCGCACTGGACCTCGGGATTTACTGCGACACGCCCGCCGTCGGCGTCACCGGGGCCGACCTCGACCCGAGGCTGACGCTGCGAACGGCTCTGGATGATCTGAACCTCGGCGCCGGCATCAACCTGGCCGGCGGCCTGACGATCCGCAACGGCAGCGAGGTCGCCAACGTCACCTTCACCGGGGCCGAGACGCTCGAAGACGTGCTCAACCAGATCAACCAGGCGGACGTCGGCGTGCTGGCCCAGATCGGTGCCGACGGGAAGACCATCGAGGTGCGCAATCGAATCTCCGGCGCGGACCTGCACATCGAAGAGAACGGCGGCGGGGTCGCGACGGCCCTGGGCATCCGCTCGATGTACGCCGGTACGCAATTGTCGGCGCTAAACGATGGGATCGGAGTGGATTCGGTCGACGGCGATGATATCCGCATCACCACCGCCGACGGCACAACGATTGACATCGACATTAACGATCTGACCCTGGACACGGCGACGTCACAAGACGTCATTGACCTGTTCAATGCGCGCGGCGGCGGCTCGATCACCGCCGCTCTGGCGACCACCGGAAACGGGATCACGATCACGGACAACACCGCCGGCGGGGGGACGCTCGCGATCGAGCGGCTGAACCTCTCGCCGGCCATCGACGGATTGGGGCTGAACGTCGCTGCGGTCGGCGGCGTGCTGACGGGCGCAGACGTCAATCCGGTGAAGGTGGACAGCCCGTTTACCGCTCTGCTGGAACTGCGCCAGGCTCTGGCGGGCGACGATTCGGAAGGCATTTCTGCCGCCGGTCGGCGCCTCTCCACCAGCCTGGAGCACATGCAGGAACTGCAGGGCCACTTGGCGGCTAAAGCCGCCGCGATGCTGGAGCGCGGCGACCGGATCGAGAATGAGCGGTCGGCGGCGCGCATCCTGCAAAGTGACATTTGTGACGCGGACCTGACCGAGGCGATCGTTCGCTTTCAGCAGGTGCAAACGGCCCTGCAAGCCAACCTCGCCACCGCGTCGCGCGTTATGAATCTATCGCTGCTCGACTACTTGCGTTAAGCGCGTCAGGCGTCGGGTACTGGAAAGCAAGCAAGGGATT
>CAZDTB010000244.1:3666-7158 GCA_964508075.1 uncultured Planctomycetales bacterium | reverse complement strand
TTCTCGTTCAGTTTCTTGGACATCGAGATGACGCCCTGCGGACAGACTTCCACGCAGCGCTCGCAGCCCTTGCATCTCTTTTCATCAACGACGATTCTCGGCATTACTGGATCCCAGAAACTAGTGACCAGAAGTCACGCAAACTTTCTCTCACCGGATGTCTCTCGGCGATTCCCATTCCGCATTCCGCAATCGTCAATCGTCATTCCGCAACCGACGATCCCTCCCCAGAACTCGCTCAGCCCGGTCGGTCATGCTCTTCAGCTTCCACGGCGGGAGCATGCGTCTCTTGACCCAGAGAACGGGGCAGCCCGGCTCTTGAGCGTCGAATTCGCTGCGCAGGCTTTCGTTCACAGTCACGAAGGAGACCGGCAACCTGGCTGCCTGGCCCACCGCGCGTGCCAGCCGGAGCCCCTCGAGGACCGTCGCCGTGTCCGTATCTTCCAGCAAGTGGGTGTTGGAGACCAGCCCGGTGATCCGCAGGCGCGAGGCGGCCTCGATCTCGCTCCCGATTCTGAGGCAGCCCGCCACGGTTTCCGTGAAGGGCCGTTTGGCGTTCAGGACCTGGAGCATGGCATACGGCTGGTTCGTGAAGACGTCGGCCAGGGAGCCGAGCACGCGGGCGCCCGCGTCGTCTCCGCCCACGTCCAGAATCAGTGTTTCCTCTCCGTCCCGCACCAGCCCCCTGATCTCCGGGAGGATGATCGGCAGGTCGGCGGCCTGGTAATCTCCCTCGGGATTGATCACGCGGATGCCCAGGCTCTCCATCTCACCCCGGGCCTCGCGGCAGCGGAAGTAGGGGTTGACGATGTCGAGATCCACGATGGAGATGGCCTGCCGCTCGCGAAGCCGGATCGCCAGATTGACGGCGACCTCGGTCTTGCCCGAGCCATAGTTGCCCACGATCAGGACAACGCGTTGCTCCGGAACGTAATCCAGGTTACTGCCCATATCGAGAAGAGACGGACCGGGCTCGGCCCCAAAGAGCCCGCCGCCCCTGATCGCACGCCATCGTTACATCACCGAGCCTGACCGAAACACGCTGCGGGCCCGCCCGCGCTGGCGGCCCGGGAGGCTCTCCAGGACCGCGTAGAATACCCGATTCCGACCGTTTTCGCCTCCACGCCGGACGCGATTTTGTGCTTACAGTTGGAGCTGGATCCAGTAGCCCGGGTGTTCCTGTGCGCGGCCGGCCTAGGGCACTTTGTACGCCATAAGACGCAGGGTCCAGCTGCTCAGCGGTGGACAGCGCCGCATCTTGTTCGCACCGTCCGCCTGTACGAACCACCGGTCGGAGGTCAGAATGCTCGGGTCGGACCGTGTCACCAGCAGTTGAATGGATGCGACCTGACAGGCACAAAGGAGCCAGGCGTGGCAACCTCTCCCGAAGACTCTCCAGCGCCGGATTCGGACTTCGTCAACGAAGCCCAAAAAGTCGCAACGCCCGAACGGCCCCCGAAAGGACCGAACCACGTGAGCAAGAAACAAGTCCACGAGGTCGCCTTCGTCAGCTATCCCAAGCTGCTGTTCATCTGGCCGCTGATCCTGACCGGACTGGTGTTCTACCCGTTCGGTGCGCCGCACCAGCCGGTGTCGTCCTCGGTGGCGGCGTACGAGGTGGCCCAGATCAGCCAATCCGCGGACCAACCCGCCACCACCGCATCCGCCCCGGCCGAACCCGCGAACCCGTTCCTGTCCGGCCGGCTGGAGGGTCTCGGCTGGGCCTACCTCTGGATCGCGGTCGTGGTGCTGCTCACGCTCGGCATCGACATCGGCCGAAATCAGGCCGCCTTCTGGCTGGTGCTCGTCGCCGCGATCTGGGTGCTCGGGCTGTGGCTCCAGGATGCGAAGGGCTTCACCGTTTTCGGATATCTACCGCTGGTTCGCCGGCCTGAACGTGCAGTACAACCGCAGCCTCGCTTTCGCGCTCAGCATCGTCATGCTCGTGCCGTATCTGATCATGATCGGCTGGGCGTACATCAACGACCGCTGGCGGATCACGCACAACGAGTTCGAGCATTACTCGTTCGGCAAGATGGACGACTCGCTGGGCCGCGGGGCCAAGACCATCCGCACCAGCTTCCCCGACGTGCTCGAGCTGCTGCTCGGCCTGGCCGGCACATTGATCGTCTACAACGCCACCGGCACCAAAGTGCTGCGCCGCATCCCGCACGTGATGTTCCTGCCGTTCGTGCGCAAACGACTGAACAAGATCCTCGAAAAGACCGCGATAACGGCGGCGCAGATGGAAGAGGAGGAAGAGGACGACGACGAGGACCGCTAGCGTAGTCTGTCACGCTGTTTGCATCTTATTCAGGGTGGCACAGGCGTCTCGCCTGTGGGCTCACGGGCGGGACGCCCGTGCCACCGTGATGCAGTACTTATGAGAAAGTACACTGGGGTCGGCCGGACACGCCGGGCCGTTCGCGTGACTCGACGGAGCGTTGAGCAATGCCCTTCTATGAGTATGAGGTCGTTCTGGAAAACGGTGAGGGGGGCGAGCGGTTCGAGGTCAAGCAGAAGATGAGCGATCCGCCGCTGACCCACCACCCGGAGACCGGCCAGCCGGTCCGCCGCCTAATCTCGGCTCCGCACATCCCCGGCAAGTATTCGCAGCATGCCGCCAAGCAGGTCCTGAAGGACGACAAGAAGCTGGGGGAGATGGGTTTCACCAAGTACGTCAAGACCGACGACGGCCGCTACGAGAAACGGACTGGCAAAGGGCCGGACGTGATCTCGGGAGATTGACCTGAGAGGGTTCAGGGTTCGGGGTTCAGGGTTCAGGATTCGCCCGACCCGGTTGTCGAGAAGTCGAGCGCTGGTTTACGTTTGCTGGAGCGCCGCGAGAACGTAAGGAAATGTGGGTTACCGGTACGAGAGCGCTCGCACCCCAGATCCTGAACCCCGAACCCTGAACCCCATTCGGACATGACCGACGTCACCCGCATAATCGAGGACGTGAAGCGTGGCGACGCGCGGGCCGCGGATCGGTTGCTCGCCGCGGTATACGAGGAGCTGCGCCGGCTCGCGGCCAGTAAGCTCGCCCACGAGCGGCCGGGGCAGACACTCCAGGCCACGGCCCTGGTGCACGAGGCCTATCTGCGGCTGCTCGGCGACGAGCGGGCCGCCTGGGACAATCGCGGGCACTTCTTCGCCGCGGCCGCCGAGGCCATGCGCCGAATCCTGGTCGAGGCCGCCCGGCGCAAGGGGCGGCTCAAGCACGGCGGCGGACGGCGGCGACTGGAGCTCGACCAAGCCGATTTTGTCGCCCTGCCGGATTCGATCGACCTGGTCGCGCTGGACGAAGCGCTGGAAAAGCTCGCCCAGGTGGATCGCGTCAGGGCCGAGCTCGTGAAGCTGCGGTACTTCACCGGCCTGACCGTCGTGGAGGCCGGCGAGGTGCTGGGCATTTCCCGGGCCACGGCCGACCGTTACTGGTCCTTCGCCCGCGCCTGGCTCTACAACGAAATCAGCAAGGGCGACCAACCGTGA
>CAZDTB010000244.1:0-3656 GCA_964508075.1 uncultured Planctomycetales bacterium | reverse complement strand
TGGCGGCGCATTGGCTTGCACTGGAGAAGTAGCGTCCAGACGCCGCGACGCATTTCTCACCACCGATGCCCACGGAGCGATGTAGTGAGCGACTCACCGCACGAGCAGCTCGAGCAGCTCTTCTGCCAAGCCCTGGAGAAGAGTACGGCGGCCGAGCGAGAGGCGTTCCTCGACGGGGCGTGCCGCGACGACGCGGAGCTGCGCGCGTCGGTGGAAGCGCTGCTCAAGGCGCACGTCGAGGCGGGCAGCTTCCTCGATGCTCCGGCGGTCGATCCGAACGCCACCCGCGAAAGCTCGCGATCGACCGAAAGTCCCGGCACGAGGATCGGTCGCTACAAGATTCTCCAGCTCATCGGTGAAGGCGGCTTCGGTTCGGTTTACATGGCCGAGCAGGAAGAGCCCGTTCGCCGCAAGGTCGCGCTCAAGATCATCAAGCTCGGGATGGACACCAGGCAGGTGACCGCGCGTTTCGAGGCGGAGCGGCAGGCCCTGGCGCTGATGGACCATCCGAACATCGCGCGGGTGTTCGACGCCGGCGCGACGGAATCCGGCCGGCCGTACTTCGTGATGGAATTGGTCAAGGGCATCACCATCACGGAGTACTGCGACAAGAACAAGCTCTCGACACGCAAGCGGCTCGACCTGTTTCTCCAGGTCTGCCACGCCGTGCAACACGCGCATCAGAAGGGCGTCATCCATCGCGACCTCAAGCCGAACAACGTCTTGGTAACGCTGCATGACAGCCGGCCGGTGCCGATGGTGATCGACTTCGGCATCGCCAAGGCGACCAGCCAGCGCTTGACGGACAAGACGCTGTTCACCGAGTTCCGTCAATTCCTGGGCACGCCGGAGTATATGAGTCCGGACCAGGCCGAGATCAGCGGGTTGGACGTCGACACCCGCAGCGACATCTACTCGCTCGGCGTGCTGCTGTATGAGCTGCTGACCGGCACGACCCCGTTTGACGCCACGACGCTGCGGAAGGCCTCCTACGGCGAAATTCAGCGGATTATTCGCGAAGACGAACCGCCGAAACCATCCACGCGCGTGGCCACACTCGCCGCCCAGGGATCGGGAACGGCACACCATCGTCATCTCGAACCGGCGGCGCTTTCCAAGCTGATGCGCGGCGATCTGGACTGGATCGTGATGAAGGCCATGGACAAGGATCGCACCCGCCGCTACCAGACCGCCAGCGACTTCGCAAGTGACATCGAGCGGCACCTGAGCGACGAGCCGGTGCTGGCCGGACCGCCGAGCGTGGCGTACAAGTTCAGCAAGTTCGTACGGCGTCACCGCGCCGGTGTGCTGGCCGGCTTGACGGTGGTGGTGGCTTTGGTGATCGGTTTTGTGCTGGCTACCACGTTTTACTTTCAGGCCAGCCATGAGCGCGACCTGGCTCGGGTGGAGAAGGCGCGCGCGGATCAGGAGGCCGCCCGCTCGCAGCGCATCGCGGACTTCCTCCAGGATCTGTTCCTCTCGACGGACCCCGCGCGGGCCCTGGTGCGTGATGTCAACGTGGAGCGCGTCATCGCGACGGCGCGCGACGTGTTCGGCGACGATCACGGCACCGTGGCTGCCACGCTCAGCAGCCGGGCGTTACAGCTTCAGTCCGCGGGCGAGCTCGAGGCGGCCGAGCGACTGTACGCCGCATCGTTGCGTATCTGGCGGGAGCGCTATGGCCAGGACAACATCAATGTCGGCGACACGCAGCGCGCCCTGGGGCTGCTTCAACTGACCAAGGGCGACAGCGCCGCCGCCGAGCAGGCGTTGCGCGAGTCGATCCGCATCACGCGGGCGCTCGGGGCGGAGACGCTCACGCTCTCCGAGTCGCTGGCCCTGCTCGCCAGCGTGCTTGCCAACCAGGGACAGTACGACCAGGCCATCGAGGCACTCAGGGAATCGGTCCGCATCCGGCGGACCATCGCGCCGCAGCAACGCCTCCAGATCGCGATAACCATCAACTCTCTGGGAAACGTCATGGTCATTTCCGGCCAGGAGGCCGAGCTCGAAGCCGTGATACCGGAAGTGCTCGCGGCGTGGCGCCAAGCTTTGCCACCGGACAGCCCCTTTCTCGGTCGGATACTGGCGGAGATCGGCATCTACTACCTGGACCAGGATGAGCTCGACACGGCCGAGGGAATCTTCCGTGAGGCGCTCGCTATTCTCAACGCCGCTCCCAACCCGTCGATTCGATCCTACAAGATGGCCCTGAGCGGGATGCGCGCGATCCTGGAGCGCCGCGACAAACCCGCCGAGATGATTCCCCTGGCGATCAAAGCAGTTGAGGTCGCCCGCCGCCTGCCAGGCGACACGGAGCTGAGTGACGCCCAGGGCCGTCTGGCTGATTACTGCTGGAACATCGCGAAGGATCCGCAGCGCACACACGAGGAGTATGAGACGACACTGCACGGCGTCGAAACGTACCGAGACGAGCGCCCCGACGCCCCCGCGGTCATCAACACCCACGGCGTGCTGCTGTACCGCCTGGGGCGCTACGAAGAAGCGCTGGAGCTGTTGGCCCGCTCGGATGCCCACTATTCGCAGGAGCAAGCGGGTGGCTCCCCGCACGATGTGGCTTTCATAGCCATGGCGCACCGGCGGCTGGGGCACGAAGAGGCGGCGCGGGCTGCGCTGGCCCGGCTGCGCGAGATCATGAAGCATCCCGAATTCGCCGGTGAACAGGAGGCCGAGGACTTCCTGGCGGAGGTCGAGGCGCTGTTCGGCGATCGTGAGACGGACACGCCGGATTCGGACGAATGACCGGGGCAACGTGACGACGTGACAACGTGACAAAGCAACCAGGTCGGGGCCCGCGCATCTGCGCGGAGATCGGATCAGGTCGGCGCTAACGAGGATGACAGCATGACCACACTTCGTCACACGCGCAGGGAGTTTCTTAGAGTGGTGGGGACGGGAACGGCCGCCCTGGCGTTGCCGCGACCACTGGGGGGAGGGGAGCCCGAGGGCCAGAAGCGCCTGCCAAACATCGTGATCATCTTCACGGACGACCAGGGCTACTCCGACGTCGGCGTGTACGGCGCCCGGGGGTTTCAGACTCCGAACCTCGATCGGATGGCGGCTGAGGGAATTCGGTTCACCAGCTTCTGCGTTGCGCAGCCGGTTTGTTCGGCGTCACGGGGGGCGCTGCTGACCGGCTGCTACCCGAATCGCATCGGCATCACCGGCGCACTGGGACCGCACGCCCCACACGGTCTCCACGACCGCGAAGTAACACTCGCCGAGCTCTGCAAATCGAAGGGGTATGCCACGGCGATCTTCGGCAAGTGGCATCTCGGCCATCACCCGCGGTTTCTCCCGACGCGCCACGGGTTCGACGAGTTCCACGGGATTCCGTATTCGAACGACATGTGGCCGCTGCATCCGAATCTGGTCAAGCTGCCGCCGGATTCGGAGAAGCGCAAGCGCGGCTATCCCGACCTGGCGCTGTACGAGGGGGAGGAGATCGTCAACGCGAAGGTTACGCCCGAAGATCAGGCGCAGTTCACCACCCGGTTCACGCGGCGGGCGGTGGACTTCATCGGGCGCAACCCGGACCGTCCGTTCTTCCTCTATCTAGCCCACCCGATGCCGCATGTGCCGCTGTTCGTTTCCGAGCAGCACCGGGGCAAGTCGCAACAGGGGCTGTACGGGGA
>CAZDTB010000243.1:0-7190 GCA_964508075.1 uncultured Planctomycetales bacterium | reverse complement strand
GCGCGGGCGCCCCCTTTGGCGCGCGTCCGGGGAGCTAATCGGCGCCCGGGGTTGCCAGACGGCCGGTTACGTTGGACTCGCCGGTCGCGATCGACGCGCCGGCGTTGGCCAGCGCCTGTCCGCCGGTGCGCACCAACGCCGGCGCGGAGCGTTTGCCGAGGCCGAACAGCCAGCGGATAAAGCGGATTACGACCTCGTCGGCCGCCAAAATCAGACCGACGATCAGCGCGCTGGCCAGCACGATCAGCGTGCCAGGCGTCTGCAGCTTGCTCTGGAGGAAATGGGCTGCTGCCGTCCCGAGCACGCCGCCCGGACCGCTGATCACGAACCGCTCGGAAGCCGGGATGAACATTGCGGCCGCCGTGCTGGTCGCCGTACAAATCAGCCCCAGCCCGACCGCCCGCAGCCACGCATCCGACAGCCGCAGGTCATGCGTCCACGCCGCCACGGCCGCCGTGATTAGCAGCAGCGCCGGGTATGTCCCGGTCCCGAGATAATAGACCAGTTGGAAAGCGAACCAAGCCCCGACCATGCCGCACCAGTTGTTCGCGGGGGAATTCTGCGGCCAGAGCGCAGCCGAGGGCGGGTCGCCCACGTCAAACGTCAGGATCGAGACCCAGGCGAAGATGCACGCCAGCCAGGCGATGGTCGACAAACTGAAATGCAATGCCAGCCGGCGCTGTTCGGAGCGCGACATGCGATGCCCATCCTTGAACAAAACTATGCCCGCTAAGCGGGTCGAGCCTTCCTCGCTCACCCGTTAGTATATCGCAAACTTCAGGCAAGTTCGATAACCTACGCGGCAGGAGTATGGCGCGGAATTTGCCCGCGAGGTTTCCGGCCGGACCTGGACGAGCGAGACGAACGCAAGCGATGGCACGAACCAGCACGTTGGAACGATCGATCGGGAACTTCGGCGCCTGGCTGCTCGGGCTGCCCGAGCAGTTCGGGCGCTTCTGCCTCTTCTCCGCCAGCGCGATCTCGTACGCCCCGCTCGAGCTGGCGACGCGTCGTGGCTGGACACATCTGATCCCGCAAGCCTTCGCGATCGGCACGCAATCCGTGCCGGTGATCATGTTGACCGGCGCGTTTGTCGGCATGGTGCTGGTCGCACAGGGTTGGGGGCAGTTCGAAACCGCCGGGCTCAGCGATCGCCTGGGCGTCATCGTCAACATCTCCGTCGCGTCCGAGCTGGGGCCGGTGCTGGCCGGCGTGATGCTGGCCGGGCGCGTCGGTGGGGCCCTGACCGCCGAACTGGGCACGATGAACGTGACCGAACAGTTGCTGGCGCTGCGCTCGATGGGCTGCAACCCGGTCCGCCATCTCGCGACACCGCGTTTCCTGGCGTGTGTGCTGCTGGCGCCGATCCTGACGCTGTATGCCGACCTGCTCGGGGCGTTCGGTGCCTGGGCCGTCTACGCCGGTTACTACAGTGGCGAGTCCGAGCCGTACTGGTTCTACACCCGCCAGGCCGTGGAGTACTGGGATCTGGGGGCCGGGCTGGTCAAGGCATTCTTCTTCGGGGGCACGATCGGTCTGATCAGTTGCTACAAGGGGTTTCACTGCAAGAGCGGTGCGGAGGGCGTCGGGCGGGCGTGCACCGATGCGTTCGTGATCAGCTTCATCATGATCCTGGTGCTGGATTTCTTTTTGAACCTGGTTATCAACGGGCTGTATGAAGGGCTGTACGGTCCGCGCCCGCTGCTGTTCTGACGAGGTGTCCGCGTGGAGGTTGGCGACCCGATCATCGAACTTCGTCGCGTGAGCAAGGCCTTCGGCCGGCAGCGGGTGCTGGACGACATCGACCTCAAGGTTGAGTGCGGGAAGTCAACCGTCATCGTCGGACGCTCGGGGACCGGCAAGAGCGTATTGCTCAAGCACATCGTCGGTCTGCTGCGTCCGGACAAGGGCGAGGTCTATTTCGAAGGTCGGCGGATCGACAACCTCTCCGAGCGGGCCCTGACGCCAATGCGGCAGCAAATCAGCTTCGTATTCCAGCTGAATGCCCTGTTCGACTCGATGTCGGTTGCCGAGAACGTCGCGTTTCCGATGATGGAGCAGAGATCGGGTGCGGTGAGCAAGCGGAAGACTCGAGCGTTGTCGAGTCATTGCCTCGAGCTGGTCGGATTGGCCGGCTTCGAGAACAAGCGTCCGGCCGAATTGTCGGGTGGGGAGAAGAAGCGGGTTGCGCTGGCCCGTGCCATCGCGATGGACCCCGCTCCGAAGGTGATCCTCTACGATGAGCCCACGGCCGGCCTGGACCCGCAGCGCGCCGACGTGATCAACAAGCTCATTCGGCACCTGCAGCGCGAGGTGAACGTGACCGGTGTCGTGGTGACGCACGACATGCGGACGGCGACGGAAGTGGGGGATCGGCTGCTGATGCTGTGGGGTGGCCGCTTCATCGCCGACGGTGCTCCTGAAGACGTCATGGGGGCAAAGGAGAAGCATGTCCGCCGGTTCGTCGAGGGCAGTGCGGAGCCGGAAGACCTCAAGACTCTCACCGCATAAGTACGTCCTATAATTGCGGCAGTGTTCCCATCAGGTTTTAGCGGGCCGCGCCACGGCCTGTCTACCCATTTTAACATCGCGGCGGCGCGGACTGTTAATCTCGGTAAGTCACGGGCGCGGCGCGAGTTAGCGTCGCAGAATTCCACAAGTTTCTGGCTCTTCTAACAAAAGTCGTGGCCAAACCCAGTCGATAAGACAAATGGCCGATAGAGCGGCCATTGTCGGATCGCCGCTGGAGCGGCGCGACAGACACGGGGTTGGGTACCTGTGCGTCACGGAGGACGTCGAGAAACGTGTTCCGCGCCCCGTGTACGGCAGGGGAATAGTGAGGTTGAGGAAACGATGATCGATGGTGTGACAAATCCAGTTCATGCACCGACGCAGGCGACGGCGCGCGGCGAGGCTCCGGCCGGAGAAGAGACCCGGTCGCCCGCAGAGCGTTTCGGCCAGACCGATGCGGTCGAGCTTTCGCCAGCCGCCCAGCAGCAGCTCGAGCGCGACGAATCGGCACCGATTCGCACCAAGCTGGTCGAGCGGGTCCGAGCCGAGATCGCGGCGGGAGCATACCTCACGGATGACAAGCTCGAAGCCGCGGTGAACCGAATGCACGCGGAGGTGTTCGCCACGGCGTAGGGTGGCAATGCGGATTTCAGCGAAAACGAGGCTCCCAACGGATTACCGCGTCGCACGTGTGCGGCGCGGTTTTTCGTATTGGGCGGTGACGATCGAATGCATCCCACCGCGGGGTCGCCAGCGTGTTTCGACGCGTAATCGGCGGGGAGCAAGCGTCGCGACCAGCTCATCGAGAATGCGGTTAGTGGCCGCCTCGTAGAAGATCCCTTGGTCCCGGAACGCTTGCAGATAAAGCTTCAGGCTCTTGAGCTCGACGCAGAGCCTGTCGGGGACGTATTCGATGGTGACGGTGCCGAAGTCCGGCTGGCCGGTCATCGGGCAGCGGCTGGTGAACTCCGGGGCGACGTGGCGAATGACGTACTCGCGTTTCGGGCTCGGATTGGGAAACACGTCAAGGCCATACGTCTTACGCTTCGTCATTTTCGTCTCTTTTCTGCGCGCGTTTTGTCAACCACGTCGCATGATTATGAGAGCACGCGGGCGGTGTGGGCAACCGCGGAGCCGGGCGAAATTGAGCGGCGGGGCTTGCCTGAGTGACCTGGGTGCTAGAATGTTCGGCGTCATTTCGCGAACACATCCATACCGCGTAGGCGGGCACCCAGGGCGGCCGATGCGTTCGGGAAGCGGCTGGTTTTTCTAATTCCGTTATTGCTTGGAAGCATTACACTTAACGTATGGAAACCACTGGTGGCGGCATCCTGGCTCGACTCAGCGAGAAGATGCTCGCGTGGATCGGGCTCGCCTTGCTGATCTTCCTGGGAATCGCGATCTGGAAGATGCCCGGCGAAACCCGGGCCGCGATCTGGAGCGGGATCTGGCGCAGCGTCGTTTGGGTGGTGATCGCGGCGGCGGTGCCGTGGTCGGCCAAGCTGTATATCCGGCGCATTCTCGAGGTCGGCACGAACTGGGCCAGTGCGGGATTGCTCGCGGGACTGATCGTGGTGGACCTGATCGCCGCAGCGCTGCTGATGACGGGCTGGCCGGGTGGCGTGTGGAGCTGGCTGGCCGCGATCGGGGCGCTGGCCGTCGCGGGAACGTACAATTACCTGGTGACGGAATACCTCTCGGAGATGGCCGGCGGTTGAGCGAGCGAGGGGTCAGGCAATCGAAAGAAGTGAGCGACTACGATGACCAGCAGCTATGAACCGGGTCTGCGAGCGAGCGAATACGTGCTCGAAGAGCGCATCGGCTCCGGTACGTTCGGCGAAGTCTGGCAGGCCCGGCACCACATTTGGGAAGACGAGCGTGTCGCGATCAAGCTGCCGACCGAGCCCGACTACGTCCGCTACCTGCAGCGCGAGGGCGTCGTCGTCCACGGCCTCCGACACCCGAACGTCGTCCGTGTGATGGGCCTCGACCCCTACGCCGACGTCCCGTACCTGGTCATGGAGCTGGTCAGGGGTCCCGCGCTGCGCCAAGTGATCAACGAACATCCCAAAGGGCTCGCGACCGAGACGGCGGTAACGATTCTGCGCGGCATTCTCAGCGCCATGGTCGTTGCCCACGCCAATGGCGTGCTGCACCGCGACCTGAAACCGGGGAACGTTCTGCTGAACCTCGAGGGCAAACCGATCGACGAAGTGACGCAGAGCGACATCAAGGTCAGCGACTTCGGCCTGGGGGTGGCCAACCCCAAGACGTTCAAATCGATCGTGCAGTCGGCGTCGATCGACCGCGAGAGCGCGATCGTGGGCACGCTGGCGTACATGGCACCCGAGGTGCGCGACGGCACCGGCAAGTCGGATTCACGCTGCGACCTCTACTCAATCGGGGTGATCCTGTTCGAACTGCTGACCGGCGTACGCCCGGCCGGGGCCGAGTTGCCCAGCACGCTGCGGGCTGAGGTCCCCACGGCGCTCGACGAGGTCTTCCGCAACTTGTATGCCCGGCACGAGCGGCGTTACGAGAGTGCCGAGGCGGTGCTGCAAGATTTGGACGCCCGTTTGAGCCCGGCCAGGCTGGTGCCGCCGCCGCTGCCACAGGCTCCCGCGGATCAGACGGCCCGCCGCTCGTGTCCGGCCTGCGGGCAGGTGGTTGAGCGGTACGATCAGTTCTGCACGCAATGCGGGGGACAGATGGTGCCGGAGGTGCGCCGCTGCCCGTCGTGTAGCGGGTATCCCGGATCGGACGACACGTTCTGCATTTTCTGTGGCGTCAGGCTGCCACAGGTGGGGGTGTAAGCGGTCATGTTCGTTGCGGATGCGGGTATCGCGGTCTGGGTCATCGGGTTTCTCCTGATTGGGGTGCTCGGTTTCTGCGTGATGGTCGTCGCGCTGGTGTTTCGTTTCATCGGCTGGACGTTTCGAGCGATCACGGGAGGCTCCGCCGGGGGCAAGTCGGGCAGCCTGTTACACGGCGGCCAGAGCCGTCGTTTGATTTGCCCGCATCGGGGCTGCGGCCACAGCAATGATCCGACGGCGCTGTTCTGCGCGCGCTGTGGACGCCCGCTGCATCGGACGTACGATGTAGACGCTTATGGATGAACGCAGCCGCCATCGCGAGTTCGAAGAGCGCTTTCTGGGGCAGGTGCGGGCTCGCGCGCTGGTTCTGGTGCAAGGCAAGTTGCCAGCCGACGAGGTCGCGATCCAGCCGACGCCCGAGGGCATCGACGGTGTGCGCGCCGAGCTGAGCCGGCTGGAAGTCTATGACCGCGACGCGGTCGAGAAGCTGGCCGGCACGCGCACCCTGCAAATGCTGTTCAAGAAGCGGCTGCTGGGTGGGCTGTTTCGCAAGACGATTTCACGCGTGCGCGTGCGCGTGGTGGCGCCGGTCGAGCCGCTGCTCAACAATGAGAAGCCCGGACCGGTCGGCCGCGAGCAAGTGCTCGATGCGCTCGCCAGCTACGAACTGCTGCCGCGCAGGGACAAGCCGAGCGGCGTGATCCTGGCCAGCGCGACTGGGTTTACCGCCGAGGCTAAGGCGCTCGCCGAAGGTGCGGGGACGCCGACGGTGATCCTGATGGGTGGGCGAGAGGACGGCGGGTGGGACGTGAGCATGCCGTCGGCGGTACGCAAGTCGCCCTGGGCGAAGCTGTTCGAGCTGGAAACGCAGGACGAACGTCTGCGGCGTTTGCTGTACCATCTGGACGAGAACGCCAATCTGGTGGATTCGCGCGGGATTTCGATGGCGGCCTTGGCCGAGAAGCTCGGGCTCAGTACGGCTGAGACCGAGCTGCTGGTTCGGCGGGCGTGCCGCAGCGAGTCGCGCCTGATGACGGTGGTACACGAAGGGCGAACGCACATTTGTCGGACCCCATTGGCAGAAGAAGGCAACACCATGAGCATCTGGAGCCGAATCCGAAGATTGCTGCGGCTCAAGCCGACGACGGCGGAGCGCGTCCGCGAGTTGACGGCACAGCGCGTGCAGATCGAGCAGGGACGTTTCGAGCTGGATCAGAAGGTGAACGTGCTGGAGGCTGACGAACGGCAATGGATCCAGCAGGGTGCCGCCGCCCCCAGTGACGCCGAGAGAAAGCAAGTCGCGGGCAAACTGATGCGCGCGCGGCGTGAGCTTCGCCGGCATCGCGCCCAGGCGCAGTTGTATACACAGCAGATCGACATCATCGGTACGCACATCCATCACTTGACGCTCGCGGAGCAAGGCAAGCGGCTGGATCTGCCCAAGGCGGAGGACCTGACGCGCGAGGCGGCTCAGGCCGAGCAAGTGGTGGCGGAGGTCGCGGCGAACGCCGACCTGGCGGCCAGCATCGAGGTTACCGGCGAAACACCGATGATGGCCGAGGAAGAGGCGGCGATCTTCGAGGAGTTCAAGCAGGTTGCGGCGAGCCAAGTCGGTACGCCGACGAAGGAGGCGGAAGCGCCCGCGCCCGAGCGGGCGACGCCGGCATCGAGCGAGGCGCCCACGCGGGCCGCGGCAAAGGCGCCGCCGCCGCTGCCACGGAAGGAGCAGGACGAATCGGCGCGGCCGGAACTCGGGTAACAAGGTAACAAGGTGACAAAGTAACAAAGTAACAAAGTAAAAAAGGGCGCGACTGAGGACGATGCCACGGGTACTGTAGAGCGATGTGATGAACTTTTTTACCTGGC
>CAZDTB010000242.1:0-7193 GCA_964508075.1 uncultured Planctomycetales bacterium | reverse complement strand
ACGCTGGGTGGGCTCGTTCCTCCTCCGCCCGCGGTGATCGAGCAGTCACCGGCCACGGAGTTCGACTGCTACTACACCTGCCCGGGTTTCGAGTTGGGCAGCATGGGCTTTGCCAGCCCACCGATCGAAACCCCAACGTCGCTGTACGCGGAATGGTATGACACGGTCGACACCGGCGATGGTACCTTTCCGCTCGTACGTGCCACGATCATCCTGCCCGAGCCGTTAGTGGCCACGAGCGTGATGCCGACCTCCGGCAGGCAAGTCGGCGCGTTCGACATGATAATCGGTATGGCCAGCACCGGCGGCTACCTCTTCCCCTTCAGCTTCGACGCGTATGCCATCTGCCGCGGCGACCTGAACGAAGATGGCGTGGTCGGGCCGGCCGACCTGGAAGTCCTGCTGGCATCTTACGGGGTCGACGAAGACGGCGATCTCGACGGCGACGTGGATCAGGCCGACCTGGCCCAACTGCTGGCTATGTACGGCATCATCTGCCCGTAGCCGGGGCGCCTCCGTTTACAGGGGCGCTGCATGGGTTACCGGGTCTACTTCACGGGCCGTTCGCTCTGTTCACGAAGGACGAGGGCTGCCTTCAAAGAGGCGTCTAGGTTGCGAGGATGCCTTCCTCGAGCGCGGTGCGAAGCTTGTCCAGGGCCTTGTTCTGAATCTGGCGGACACGCTCTTTGGTCACGCCGATCATCGTGCCGACCTGTTCGAGCGTCTTGCCCTTGGCGATGTCGAATTCGTCGACCTCCGCGTCGATCGCGAAACGCGCCCGGATGACCCGTTCTTCGATGTCGTTTAGATGCGCCAGGTTCTGCCCGAGGATGGCCTTGAGCTCGTCAACGCAGTCCTCTTCGACATCCTGTCGCTTATGTTCAACGTGGTCGCCTTTCTCGAGCGCCGGATCGAATTCGGTCGGAAAGTAGCCCCGGTAGCGAGCCGTGCGCGTCGCGACCCGCGAGAAGCTCTTCAGGATCGCCCGGCAGGCGTAAGTGCTGAACTTGAACCCGCGGGAACAGTCGAACTTGTCAACCGCGCGCAGCAACGCCAGATTGCCCTCGCTGACCAGGTCCGCGTAGTCGACGCCGGTCAGCTTGGTGCGCTTGGCCATCGCGAGCACGAGCGCGACGTTGAGGCGGACGATGTCGCTGCGGGTCCGCTCGCTGCAGCATTCCCACTGCAGCAAGTCGCGGGCCGCCTCGGCGGTGAGCCGCTTCCCGCGAAACCCCCGCAGGATGCGCATCACGCGGTAACGGCAGTAGTTCAGTCTGAGAAACAGGTGATGTTCCTGCTCGGTGGTGAGCGACCGCCCGGTGATTCCCGACAGCAGATCGATGCCGCTGTCGTCGCTGCTGGCTTCAGCACCGGGTGCCGCCGGCAGCGGGCCAAGCAGTGTGTCCTCGGCGCCGGGCTGCTGAAAACGAGCGTCGAACATGCACTCGACCTGCTCTGACAGGCGGCGTTCGAGGGTCTCAAGATCCTCAGGCGACAGCCCCTTGACCACGGTCGGGCCAGGCATCTTCGCCTGGGGCTGAAGCTTGCGGATCGACGATGTAGTAGCCGACCCCTTCGTTGACGACATCGCGTTTCCCCTGTGCGCGTTAGCGGAGTTCGAGAACTCCTGTTTATCGGGCCCAGCGACCTAATCACGTGTCCGGTTGCGGTGCAATCGCGGACAGCGCAAACATCACCGGCGGAGCCTTGCCTGTCTTTCACAATGAGTCCGGGTTCGACCTTGGGGGGAGCCGGGCCAAAGACGTTGGTCGAACCACGGCGTTCTAGGGGAGCCTCTTACCGAAATGAAGTATAACCTACGCCGCCCGCGGGATCAAGTCCAGGTCAAGCGCACGCGCACGATTTCTGCTCGGAAACTGCCCGGCGAGACTGCAACTCCGTGTCTATTCGTATCTTAGAGCTTCGATCGGATCTAGTCCGGCCGCGGCCCGGGCAGGGTACAGACCGAACGAGACACCTACGATCGCCGAGACCATGAAACTCAGTATCACCCCCCACCAGGGGATGATCGTTTCCCAGTTGACGACCCAGGTCACGACGCTCGCGAAGCCGATCCCGACTATGATCCCGATAATCCCGCCCGACACGCTCAGGATGACGGTCTCCACCAGAAACTGGGCTGTGATGTGATAGCGTTTGGCGCCCAGTGCCCGCCGGATCCCGATCTCGCGCGTCCGCTCGGTGACCGAGGCCAACATGATATTCATGATCCCGATGCCGCCAACCAGCAGCGAGATGCCCGCGATGCTGCCGAGTACGATCTGCCAGATTTTCTTGGACTGCTCGGCTTGTTGCAGCAATTCGAGCGGGACGATGATCGTGTAGTCGAGCTCGCGATGCCCGTGCCGCATCACCCGTTCGATCAACTTCGACACGCCGAGAACGTTTTTCTGCTCGTCCACGTTCACGTAGACGTCGCTGTACTGCACCTCCTTGACCTCGCGCGAGCCGCTTTGCACCTTGACCTTTACGTCCCCGTAACGCAGGTCCGCAATCGACAGGGGTATGTACACGTCGCGGTTGATGTTGCGCGCCCCGATGCCTTTGGCTGGTGCGCCGGCGGTAACCAGCGTCCCCAGCACACCGACCACCTCATACGGGACCGGGCCGGTCGAGCGGCTGATCACCGAGATGGTCTTGCCCAGCGGGTCGTCGTGCACGAACAGCCTCCGGGCGACTTCCTGCCCGATCACGCACGCTTTCGAGTGCCGCTGGGCGTCTAACGGCGTCAGCCCCCGCCCGCGGGCCACGTTCACATTGACTACATCAAAGAAGTTCTCCGTGCTACCGAGAACGGTTCCGTCGCAACGCCGGGCGCCGTAGGTGATGTCGCTGGCGACATCGCGCATCTTGACCAGCTCCTTGACGTGTGGGAGCTGGGAAATCCGTTCGATGTCCTCGAGCTTGATGCCGTACTTGCGTACGAAGGTCTGGGCCTCGCTGGCCTGCTCGGAGCGTGGGGGCTCCGCGCTGCGGATGATGATGTTCTCGCTGCCGAGCAGGCGGATGCTCTCAAGCTGCTCGGCCGAGGCTCCCTCGCCGATCGCGAGCATGCAGATCACCGCGCCCACGCCGAAAATCATGCCCAGCGCGGTGAGAAACGAGCGCAGCTGATGAGCCCGCAGGTCCCGCAGGCCCAGCCCGATCAACTCGCGTGACAGTAACGTGCGTAACAGCATCGTTCGCCCACGATCCCTTGCTGAACAGCGCGCGCGGTCCTAACCCACATTATTCATGAACCGCAGAGAGCGCAGAGAAGTCCTTTGTGTATTCTTGACCGCGACGGGTGATCATCCGCGACAGGTTGGTACTGCCCTCGTCTCTTCAACTCTCTCTTCATCAATCCTCTGCGCTCTCCGCGCTCTCTGCGGTGAATAACCCAGACTAACCCTGTTGGCGTCTGGGCGGCGGCGGTAGCTCGATCGGCCCAAAACGATCTTCGTAAGCCTTGACCGTTTGCTGAAGAACCTGCGCCAGTCGCTTGGCATTCTGCGGAATCAAGACCATCCGGTGCGAGATCTTCACCGTCGGCTGCTTCATGCCGGGCAGCGGCGAGTTACAGCCCAAGTAGACCGTAATCTCATCCGGCGAGCTCGCCAGCGCAAATGAGTTCGCGTAAACCGTCTCCATCTGCGACGCATCGAGCCGGACTTGCTGCCGATGCGGCTGGCCGGGCTGCGGCTCGGGTTGGGCGTCGTCTTCGCCGAAAATCATCACGTGCTTTCTCCGTATCCCGAGTTCAGGCGTCACTACACTGCACTGTACGGCGTCGAGGCCGCTCCAACAAGGACGGTGAAGGCGCCCGGCTACTTGCGTTTCCTCCGGCGCTCCGGGCGGATCAGTCCGCCACGCGGCTCCAGCCACAGATCGGCCGTGTGTGCGGCGTTCAAGCGGCGCTGGCCCAGGGCGGCAACCATCGCCGCATTGTCCCCGCAGTACTCGGTCGGCGGGAGGTGCAACGTCAGCCCGGCTTCGTCGCAGGCGGTCTGCAACGCCGCTCGCAGCGCCGAGTTCGACGCCACCCCGCCGCCCACTGCAACGTCGCCGACGCGTGTCTGCCGAGCGGCGGCGATGGTCTTCTTGATCAGCGGTTCGATCAGCGCGGCCTGGAAGCTGGCAGCAATGTCGGCGAGCTCCGACCTGCTCAGATGCCGGGCCGTGCCGTACTTGTGCCCCGACCCATACACGTGGTAAAGCACCGCCGTCTTCAGCCCGCTGAACGAGAAGTCCAGATGCGGCTGGTCGAGCCACGTCCGCGGAAAGCGGATCGCATCCGGGTTGCCCTCGCGCGCCACGCGATCGATCACCGGCCCGCCGGGATACCCGAGCTCGAGAATGGCGGCGACCTTGTCGAAGGCTTCGCCGGCGGCATCGTCGGCCGTCTGCCCGAGTAATTCAATCTCCAGGAAGTCGTGGACCAGGTAGACCGAAGTGTGCCCACCGCTGACCACCAGCGCGACCGCCGGCCAAGGTGGCTTCTGCGCGAGCAACGCCGCGCTGGTCGCGTGCGCTTCGAGGTGGTCTACCGCCACGACCGGCAGATCGTACGCCAGCGCCAGCACCTTCGCCGCCGTCACCCCGATCAACAACGAGCCGACCAACCCCGGCCCGGCGGTCACCGCGATCGCGTCGAGATCAGCGTATCCCGCGCGGGCCTGCGCCAAGGCCTCTTCGATGATCGGGCGCACCCGCTCGATGTGCGCCCGGGCGGCAATCTCCGGCACCACCCCCCCGTACTTCGCGTGCAGGGCCGCCTGCGAGCTGACCACATTCGAGCGCACCTCTCGCCCGTCCACGACCACCGCGGCGGAGGTCTCGTCGCAAGACGACTCTATCCCGAGGATCGTGCACCCAGCGCCCATGATCGACCTTGCCAGCGGCTGGCTGTCGTCGTGTTGCCCATCATACGTGTCGCCCTTCCCATTCAGAGCAGCCGCGTATCCATTGTACGCGACCGAATCCAGCAATGACGAACCCGCGCGTCGAGAAGCAGGCGGAGCAGCCTGATGTGATCGGAGATGGCGGAAGGGGTGCGGCTCCGTTCGCGCGGGCGCTCGAGTCGGTCAGAACCGATGTGAGCCGGGAGCGCGGATGTGTTCCCAGCTTGCACCAGCGGGGCGCAAGGAAACGCCGCGGGAGACTCACTCCCGCGGCGCTTTTCGTCGCATCGAATCAACGTCCGAAGTCAGGACGTCAATTGTTCTACCTTACGGCAGCGGCGGCCAGTTGCAGTCGTCGCCGTACTGGGCCAACATCAGGGCCAGGTCAGCCAAGTCGACGTCACCGTCGCCAGGCCACCACGGGTCGTACGGTTCGACGTCACCCATCATGAGGGTGGCAACGCAGTTCGGGTCCGATGGCGAGCCGCACCCGTAGTTACCCAGAAGCTGTGCCAGGTCGGCCAGGCCGACAACGCAGTCGGGCCCCTCCTCGCCAGCGATATCGGCCTCGCAGTAGTAGCCGGAATCGCCGCGGTTCGGGCAAACCGGGGCGTACAGCGCGAAGTAGAACTGCGAGAAACTGTGCGGGCCTCCGCCGAACCAGTAAGTGCCGACGAAGGACGGCTGGATGTTGTTCGGATCGAGGTTGTTTGGATCGAGGTTCCAGCTCGCGTTGACGAAGTACTCGAACACATCCTCGACACCGGGGCATTCCGGCGGCAGGTTGTTCGGGTCGAGACCGAGGTCACCGCAGAGGGCCGGGCCGTGCAGGCAGCCCGGGTCGCGACCGCTGAAGAACTGGAAGTAACCGAAGTCTCCCAGGCCATCGCCGTCCAGGTCGCTGCCGTCGAGCACAAACGTTTCAACGGGCTCGACGCCCCAGATGTAGCCCCAGTACTCGTCTGGCGGGTGCGTGGAGCCGGGGATGTTGGCGATCAGGTAACCGACGGTATAGACCCGGCCGGAGCTATTGTGGCCGTTTTCCTCCTCGTACATCAAGATGGCCGCCCAGAGGTCGCCGCTACCAGACTGCGAGTTGGTGAACTCGGCGAAGCCGAAGCCGCCGAAGGCACGGCTGCCGTCGACGTCACCCCAGTCGATGCTTGCGTCGCCGGTGCCGGGCGACGCACTCCAGAAGTAACTGGTGTACGAGTAGTCGACGATCCAGAGCGGTGCCCCAAGGTCGCGGGGCAGCGTCTCGACCGGGGTGACCTTCCCGGTCTGCACGTTGTAGCTGAGGTAGCCCACGCCATCAATTGGCAGGATGTCGGATCCCGCCAGCGCGGGTACGGCAATTACGACTATTGCCGCGACAACAAGTAAGCGCTTCATAAGTTGACCTCCCTTGCAAGAAAGTTATTAGTGGTAACCACACATCAGGGTAGCCCAAGAAACACCGTCGCCGGTAGGTTACGGACGCTTGACCTTCCCTTGACACAAAAGCCCTTTTGATCTGAGGAATCTGCCCGGTTCACACCTCCGCCGGTGTCTTGCTCGAGTCTCATCAGACTCGGGTTAGCTACACATGCAGCTTTGTCGGAGTGGTATCCAAACAAAACCTCATTAGGGCGCGGAGATTGGGGATATGCGCCTCCTCACCTCTCCGCTACCCTTACCTAACACTAGTGGATCACACACTCTATGTCAAGACTCGATTCGTCCGGCGACTGCAATTTGTCGCCGGAGCCGACCCGCGCATCCAGCACATCCCGGGCGGTCGTGGGTCCGGTAAAAACAGCGCTGGCCACCGACGATCGAGACCCGTCTCCCGACCCGGGTGTGCCGCACGCGAGAGGCGTGCCGGGGCCTGCCGCCAACCGCCCCCCCGATAACGCTTGGTCCCCACCGGCCGCCAACTCCAGCCACCGATCACGCGTGACCTAGGCGAATACCCGATGCTGCCCAACCAGGGCTCTGCCACGCCTCAGTCTGCAGGCAGCGTCGGCCCCCTAGCGAAACAAGACTCCTTACCGCAGCTGCTGCCTCTCCTATAAGCCGGTTCATCGCTCGGGGGCAGCCAAGTCTGCGGAAATCCGTTTCTCAGTATCCGCGCCCCACGTTCGCACGTCTTCCTCTGTTGGACAGAACAGCATTGTAGCCAGCACAAACAAGGCTTCAGATCGCGAAGGAGGCGAGCTATGAACGCCACGCCGCATGACTGGGCTCGGTGGTGCACAGATTCCCATGCTGGATCGACCAGAGTCAATGCGATGATTACGGGTGTACAGCCCA
>CAZDTB010000241.1:0-7206 GCA_964508075.1 uncultured Planctomycetales bacterium | reverse complement strand
TTGACATTCTTGGCGTTCGGTCCATCGCTCAACGCATTGGACACGGTCGCGGCCGGCTCGCCTCAGCCGACCGACCGTGCCGAATCAAACGCAACTCGCCACTCCCAGCTCCCCCCCCGTTCGCCGGCGGCCTCACTCCTCCTGTCGCATCGTCGTCGTCCCTTCCAGCATGCCGCCGCTGAACCCGAAGAAGTTCCCGACCAGCGAGACATCTTCACGCGGGACCGTCACTTGCACGGTGACGAACGGGTCAGTGGGAATCGCCTCGGTGATGTTGATCGTCACCTGGTCATCCAGACCCATCGGCGCCAGAAAATCGCGCGTCGTCGCCTCGATCTCCGCCACCGTCGCCCCCTGAAGAACCCCGACTCGCGCACCCTCGCGCGATGCGTTCACCATCGTATGCTGCACAGTGAACAACCAGCCAAACTCGATGATGCCAAACAGCATGGCGAACAACAGCGGCGAGACGATCGCCAACTCCACCACCGCTGCTCCCCGCCGAACGCGGCCCACCGGCCGCTTCCCTAGTCTCCGACTCACGGTAGCCACCCTCCGAAGTAATAGGTCAGGAGCACCCCAATCGTGCCTGCCGTCAGAGGTACCCCATAGGGCAAAAGCTGGCTGCCGGTCCCAAACGTCTTCGCTCCCCCGTATTCTCCGAATGCCGTCTCCCAGCGGCGGAACTTGCTCAGGATCGTCTGCAAGTTCGTGTAGGCGTGCACCGCCCGGCCCGTCGAGAAAATCATCACCAGCGCGACTGCCCCCCCGATCAGGGCCCCCACCGCAAAGCTCAGCAGCGTCAGCCACGGGCCCAGCCAGGCCCCGATCGCCGCCATCAGCTTCACGTCACCCGCGCCCATCCCGTGCATTGCCCACGGCAGAATCAGCACCGCGAGCCCCACCGACAAGCCGAGCGTGCCGTTGCCTACCCCCTGCCAGCCGAAGAATGCACCTTGCATTATCAGACCGGCCGCCGCCAGCGAGCCGTTCAGCCAGTTCGGGACCCGTCGCTGGCTGTAGTCGATCCAAGAGGCGTACAGGATCGCCGGGATCAGTACCGCCAGAGTGATTTCCCAGTAACCGAAACTCATGAACGTCCCTGCTTGCGTACCGGGTCCTGCCGGGCCGCCTGAGACCTCCGGACCCAAGCCGGCCCAACCTTTCATCGGATGGTTTCGGGACCCGGACTAGGAAGTAAGACGACGACGCCCCGGCTTCGCGAAGCGCCGTCGTCCGATACCCCCTACGCTAGCTGAATGCGTCGCCGATTACGTCCCGAATGCGTTCGTGTTCACACTGTTGAAGGTGTCGTTAACGTTCGTTCCCAGCGTGGTGATCGCTGCAATCGCCACCACGATGATCAGCGCGAGCATAACCGCGTACTCGGTTGCGGTTGGCCCCTCTTCGCTGACCAGAAGATCCCGTACTCTGCGACCAAGTGCCTTCATGTTTCACCCTTTCTCAAGAAGTTTCGGCGGAACCCTAACCGCCAGACCCACCTAACCAATCTGGTTTGCCCGCGACGTCGCGGACGCTTCCCATCCGGAGATCCGGGGACGCCTCAGGCGTGCCCCGCACCGAGCCCCCTGCGCTCGCCGCCGCCGGTCGGTGTCCCCCATGGACTGCCGCCAAAGTTGCCGGTTCTCCCCGAGCTAACGGCGAGCCACGCTGAAGGGCGGGGGCCCCTCGCGCGACAATTGAACTGTTCAAAATGAAGATTCCCGAGGCAAAAAACCCGCGAAGAAAAAAATGGCGAGATCACGTCAGCCTGTACCGGACGTTCTTGCGCCGCCCACCGCTGACGAGTCCTCGCTCAGCCGGCCCTCCGCGGACGCCCCGCCGGCTCCGCTCTCCAAAATGACCCCCGGCGTCCCGCCTGCCTCGCTGAGGCCGATCCGACGACTGGTGGCCCGCGAACGTCCGAGAATCCCGCCCTGCTCAGCGCCCAGCGGCCCCGGCGCACACCCCCACTGAATCGCGCCGTTGCTCCGGTCGATACCCCGGTAGCCCCGTTCCGCTAGCGGAGGAAAAGCCCCTGCCCACGCATCACCAGGACCGCTCGGCGGTCCACCCGTCCAGTTCGGCCCGGCTTCCACAACCCCCAACCGAGCGCCCGCCCGGATTGGCGGCGTCCATCCTGCTTACCTCGCTCGGCGTAGGCGTGCTGGCCGGGCTGGTCGAGATGTGCTGGGCCTTCCTGCTGCCGATGTTCAGCGAGCAATGGCGGGCCACCCTGCCCAAGTCTGCCGCCGGGCTGTTATCGTTCTGCGCGGGGGCGGTGGCCACTGACGGGGCGCTCGTCCTCTTCGGTGGAATCCTCCTGCTGATCCTGCTCGCGCTGCTCACGCGCGTCACGCGCCTCTCGACCAAATCCGCACGCCTGCGCGTAGTCGCTCGCGCCGCGATCCTGGGTGGTACCGCCTGCTATCTGTTCAACGGCTGGATCGCCCTGTTCCTGCTGTGCTCCGGCGACCAGGAAACGTCTAGCCACCGCTTGATCGCTGCCGCCGGCACCGTAACGCTGCTGTTGCTCGCACTACTGGGCACCGCTGGGCTGGAGGCCGCCCGGCGGCGATGGCATCACGTCACCCCCGCCGCGGTCTGGTTCACAGTCGTCATCATCCTGCTGGTGGCCACAGCTCCGCCGTTTTGGCGTTATCGGGCGTCGCACGATCCCCGTCGCCAGATCTCGATCTCCAGCGCCGGACCCCGCCCGAGCATCCTCTTGGTCACCCTCGACACGCTCCGCAGCGACTACGTCGGCTGCTACGGCCACCCCTGGATCAAGACCCCCACGCTCGATGAGCTTGCCGCCGACGGCTTCGCCTTCGATGCCGCCATCAGCCAGGCGCCCAGCACCACTCCCTCGCACTGCTCGCTCATGACCAGCGTGTACCCTTTCGACCACGGGGCCGAGAACGGTCGGCCGATGAAACCCGACCTCATCACCCTGGCCGACGTGCTGCGCGCCGCTGCGTACGAGACGACGGCTTTTGCCTCCGCCACCACCACCCGCTCGATCAACACCGGCCTGCAACAAGGCTTCGACCGCTACGTCGATTCGCTCGTCTCCTGGTCCGAGCTCTTCGGTCGCGACGAATTCCAACACCTGATCTTCTTCTACCTCGCCGGCTTCATGCAAGATACGCAGATCCCCGGTGAGGTTGTCACCGACCGTGCCCTGGGCTGGCTGGAAAACCGCTCTGACAAACCATTCTTCACTTGGCTGCACTACTTCGATCCACATGAGCCCTACGGCTCGCCACCGCCGTTCCGCGACATGTATAGAGGTAAGATCACTGACGGCCTGCCGATGGCCGCCGAGCGCCAGCGCTACGCCGAAGACGTCACCAGCGCCGACTTCCAGTTGGGCCGCTTCATCGACGCCCTCAAGCACGCGAAGCTCTACGACGGCACACTTATCATCGTGACCTCGGACCACGGCGAAGCGTTCGGCGAGAAGCACGCCCGCATCGTGGAGACTGGCCACGGGCACTACCTCTCCGACGTCACGCAGCGCGTCCCGCTCATCATCAAGCCCGCTGGGCCGCACCCCCGCGGCCGCCGGGCCGCTGAGCAGGTCGAGCTGATCGATCTGGCCCCGACGGTTCTCAACCTTCTGGGAATCGAGCCCCCCAGGGGATTCCGCGGCAACTCCTTCGCGGCGCTGCTCGACAGTCGCTCACCCGCCTACGCCGATCGCTACGCCTACGCCTTCAATGTCGTTCACGTTGCCCGGCCGGGGGCGGAACCGGACGTGCTGTTCCTGCAACAACTGGCAGCGCGGTCGAACGAATGGAAGTACATCTCCCGTCCCCGCCTCGACGAAGCGGAACTGTACGACCTGCGCCAAGACCCGCACGAGCGAACCAACCTCGCCAGCCAGTACCCGGACATCGCCGCCCGGCTCCACGCGCAAATCGCGCCGTTCTGGAACCCGCGACGGGACAGCTCCGAAGACCCCCGTCAGGGTCTCGCCCCCGCCCTGGTCCGCGAGCTCCGGGCCCTCGGCTACCTCGGCGAGCCCGACGACGAATAGACGGCCCCCACGACGAATAGACGAGCCCGACGACAAACAGATGTCATTCCGAGCGCAGCGAGGAATCCAGCTTCGCACCAAGTCGACTGCCAGTGGTCAACACATCCCCCGCAGCGCATCACGCAACGTCTCGAGCGCCACCGCACGCCCGTGCCAAAGCGCGAATTGCTCGGCCGCTTGCCCGACGAACATCTCGATCCCGCTGACCACGCGGCAGCCGCGCCCGCGCGCCTCGCGCAACAGCCGCGTTTCGGCCGGATTGTAGATCGTGTCGAAGACAATCATTCCGCGGCGCAGGCGATCCGCGGAGATCGGCGACGAGCGGGTGTCAGGCGCCATGCCGACGCTCGTGCAGTTGATGAGGATGTCTGCCGAGCCGGCCGCCCGCTGTTCCCACGCCTTGCTCTCGCAGCGCAACCGCTGTGCCAAGGCGTGGGCCCGCTCCGGGCTGCGGTTGTAGACAGTGACCAGACAGCCACGCTCCACCAGCGCCGCCACCACCGCGTGGGCGACGCCCCCCGCCCCCAGTACGTCCACCGCCTGACCGCTGAGTCCCTCGCCGGCCAACTCCGGGACGCTCTCGAGCGCCCGCAGCGCTCCCGGCGCGTCGGTGTTCTCACCGCGCCAACCGCCGTCCTCCGTCCGTACGAGCGTGTTCACCGCACCGCACTGCCGAGCCAGCCTGCCGACCGGGTAGTCCCGCTCATCCAGCCAGCGTGCCGCATGCTCCTTGTGTGGGATGGTCACACTCATTCCCGCGAGGCCCAGCCATTCGTTTTCCGCCACGTAGTCCAGAAAAGCCGTCAAATCTCCACTGGTCGGCCGCACCGGCAACGGCAGATAAACCCCATCAATCCCCTCCGCCACCATCACGGTGTTGTGCAGCCGCGGACCCAGCGAATGCGTCACCGGCCAGCCGATCAGCCCAAACACGCGCGTGTCCCGGTCGATCGCATCCCACCGGTAGACATCGCGCAGCTCGCCGACCGTCGGCTGTCCCGGCGCCGACTCGCCCCCGTGCTCCAACGCCGCGAACGTCAACCACGCGCCGAATTTTCTGGCCAGTACGCGCGTCGGCAACCCGGCCTCGCCCATCGCCAGCGCAATCACGCGTCGCGCGCTTCCCCGACGACGTAGCTCCGCCAGCACGCGGCACGAGTCCAACGCATCCTGCGCGGTGAACACCGCCTTCATAATCCCCGCGGGCGACGCCTCCAGACGGTCGAAAGTCCCTCGAAGCTCCTGCGGCGTCTCGTCCAGGTCGTGGTGCGACAAGATCAACGTGTTTCGACCGCCCGGCGTCACATCAGTACCTTGGTCGCTCGCGCCGCAAACCCCACCGATCCGCGCGCGCAGCTCCGCGGAGCGCTCCCAGGCGGCCAGCTCCACATCGACATACCCCGGCCCATGCCGTCCCAGCCGTTCCAACAATACGATGCGCTCAGCTTCGTTCCCCTTCCATGCGCCACCCGCGCCGGTCGAGCGCACCGTCACAATGAACGGCACCGCGTGCGGCTGTCGCAACAACGCCTCGACCGCATCGTCATCGCCGATGCAATCCACCCGCAGCTCAATGACCTCGGCCCCAGCGCGAATCGCCGCCGCCACCTGCTCCTCCAGCGGTGGTTCGGAGCGCGTAAGTGGAACCGCCAGCAGCGTCTCTCTCGACAAGGCCTGCTCCAGCAACAAGAGTCACTGTCAGATAGCTAAACACACGGCTGACACAGCCGTGCCATACTCGTGTTTACTCTTACAGCGCCTATCAAGACCGGGTGGCACGGCCGTGTCGGCCGTGTACCATGGCAACCAGTCCCGACGCGCAGCGGCGCGTCACACTTCCTCAAACAGCGCCGCCAACGGAACCTTCAGCCCAGCGCTGATCCGCGCCAGCGTCCACGTCGTCGTCCCCGTCTTGCCCAGCTCGATCTGCGAAAGCTGCGCGGGCGTGATTCCGACCGACTTGGCCAGCTCCCGCTGCGTCTGTCGCGCTTCCCGTCGCACGTGGCGCAGCCGCGCGCCTAGCAACCGGTTGAACTGCACCTCCGTGCGCACCGGGATGCCAATCTCCGCCAGTTGCCGTTGCAACGCTCTGAGCAATGCGAATTGCTGCATCGGCTTCTCGACCAGGTCGCGCGCCCCCGCCCGGATCGCCCGCCGTACCTGGTCTGCCTGCGGGAACGCGCTCATCGCCACCACGCGCGTCAGCGGCGACACCGCGCGCAGCCGCGCGATCACCTCCACCCCGTCCGTGTCCGGCAGACGCAGATCGACCAACGCCAGATCGCACGAATCCCGCGCGGCGTATTCCAGCCCGGCCCGCGGGTCGGTAAACGCCGCGACCTCCTGCGCCTGGTCCTCCAGCCAGCCAGACACCCGCCGGCAGACCGTCTCGTCGTCATCGATCACCAGCGTGCGCACGTGAATCCGATCCCTCATAACCCCCACATTGTCCGCCATATGCCCATGATTTCCAAGTAAGCAACGATGCCTTGATGGTACTCGGCCGTGCTGAGCGGCCACACGCCGCCATCCCAGACTCCTGTACCCAGAACCCTGAATCCTGCCCCCTTTTTCACCGCAACTTTTTCCGCGTTCGCGGTTAATATGTTGCAGGGATTGGCTGCGCGCGGTGCCGATCCACCCGCGACTCCGACTCCCACAATGGAGGCCGTTTCGAAATGATCTCGAAAACACCACTTCGCCAGGGATGGACTCTCGCCGTCGCGCTGCTGGTGACGGCGCCGGCACTCGCACAGCGCAACGATCAGCCCGACCCGAACGACCAAGAAATACAGCAGGAGAAACCCGATCCGGTCTTCAGTCTCCACGTCACGCCGCAACTGCTCCTCCAGGGCATCGACCTGCTGGTCGAGAAGCGCCTGACCAAGGATTACGGCTTCGACGAGTTCCAGGCCGAGGAGATGCGGCTGTTGCTGTACGAGGAGGTGCCGAAGTTCCTGGCCGAGAACCAGGCCAAGCTTGAAACCCTTGCGACCGAGTGGCTCGAGGCCGCCTCCGCCGCCGAGCCCCCGACCGCCGAGTTCGCCGCCGCCTGGGCCGCACGCCTCCGGCCGATCGTCGAGGAGGCGGAGGTGATGGTCGACCGGGTCAGCGAGAACATGCGCGAGTTCCTCAACGACGATCAGCGACTCCTGCTCGACGGC
>CAZDTB010000240.1:0-7240 GCA_964508075.1 uncultured Planctomycetales bacterium | reverse complement strand
AAGAACTCACCGAGTTTGTGCACGGGTGTTCCCCGATTTGCCAATCGTCACAAAGACGCGGAAGCAGACTCGCTTCCGCTGACCGCAGTCCGCGGCGTGTGCTCGCCCCCGGGGTCTTTTGGCCGGGCTTGCACGACCGACCACCTGACACCGTCACGTCAAGAGTGGCATGAGTTACTCCGCGTCGGCCTCGGCTTCCACCTTGAGCGTGACCACGCGGCTGGTGGCCATGCGCTTGACGTTCAGTCGGAATTCGCCGCCGCCGGCGATCGCCTGTTCCAGTTCGGCGACCTCGCGAATCGGCTCGTCATCGACGGAAAGAATCAGCTCGTAAGGCCGGATACCCGCGACGGCGGCCCGGCTACCCTTCTCGACCTTCGACACGATCACACCCGGGTCGTCGGGCTTCAGTTGGAAGTACCGGCGAACCTCGTACGTCAGGTTGCGGAGGGTGAACCCCGCAGCCTTCGACTTGAAGCGCGTGGCCGAGTCGTAGTGCGCCGGCCCCACAGTGACGACAAAGTCTTTCCTGATGATCTCCTCGTCCCGGAACATCTCGGCCGTGAAGCGCTTGCCGAATCCCACGTCCGTGAGGGCCCGCGTCAAGGCATTCTCGACCGAGCCCCAGGGCTTGGGCATCTGGCCCAAGAACTCGGACGGTATATCTTCCGCGATGTCCCAGAACTGATCCATCATGTCGCCGAACGGTCCGGCGTCCTTCAGCTCCACTTCCATGGGCTTGGGCTGCCCCTCGATATGCAGCCGCAACAAGATGTCGCCCTGCTCGAGTCCGGCCTCTGACGCCGGCGAGTTCGGGTAGACGTGCGTGACCATCGCGCCGGTCGTGCCGTTGGCGGTCTGGTCCGCGACGTTGTTCATGCGGGCCAGGTCCGGCGTCATGGCCTGCAACTCGACGCCTAGCCAGGCGAGGCGGTTCTCATCCTCTTCGGTGAGCGGACGGTTCTCCGCATCGACGCTCTGATCGCCGCCGGCCAGTACGTCGGCCATGTATGTCGCGGCCAACATGTTCGCATCCGAGCTGAAGGGGTCCCAGCCGCGCCAGCGATCGCCGCTGGCGATTTTCTCCCGCCGCGCGACCGGGATGCCGAGCAGCTTGCCGTCCAGCGTGAACAGGAAGTTCATGCCGGGGGATTGACTCTCTTGCCACGGTGCTGAATCGCCGCCGCTTGTGGCCGAGACGTCGGGATAGATCTGCCGGCGCCAGCCGACACTGAAGGACGTAACCCGGTCGCGCCAGAAGTACGCGGTCCGCGATTCACCAAGGACGCGGATCTGCGCCTTCAGCAGGAGCTCGTCCTCGAACTCCTTGATCGGCCGGGTCTCAAAACGAATGGCTCCCGGCAATGGCTTTTCCAGCTCGGCCAGCAGCGCTCCGTACTCCGCCAGCGTACCGGCAAACTCGGCTTCGACGGACTGATTGTCTGCGCCAAATACGCGAATCGCCTCAAGTCGCCCCGTCACCTTCGGACGCAGGTTCGCCAGCACGAGGATCGTCGTATCGTTCACGAGGATGCCAGTGCCATTCCACTCGGTCATCTCCTCGCTCTTATCCTCCCCGCGGAAGCTGACACTGATCCCGAATCGCGATGATTCCGCGCCAGTGCGCGGACTGCGAAAGCGCAGATTCACGCGTAGCAGGCCCCCGGAAGCTATGCGCTCGAGCTGCTCGACGGACTCCTGAATTTCGCTCGCCGGAATCATCGGCCAATCATCGGGCAACCGCCGCCAGTTCTCATCCAGTCTTACTTTGGGCTTGACGACCAGCGCCACCGGAGTGCCCGCCTTGTCGACGTACAGACCGGCCGCCCCATAGTTCGCTTCGCCTGGTTGCCCGGGTGCAACGGTGACGCTCGGCACGTCCTCATCCCTGACACGTCGCACGCTGATCTTCCAGGTCCCTTCATCGTTGAAGAAGCTCACGGACCGGTAGGGGCCGGGCCTGCCGGTGTTGAACTCCAGTGGTTTGCGCGCACGGATCGGCTCGCTGAGCCGGAGGAACAGAATGTCGCGATCGCGGCCGTAGGCCTCGATCTCGGCATCCACGAGCTGGTCGCCGGCGCGAATCGCGATTCGCTCGACGAACCGCGGGTGCAGCATTGGATCACGCGTGACCACGCGGTTGTCGGGCAGCAGATAGCCCGTCAGCTCACCCGGCCGCTCCTGCTTGATGAGCTGTCCCCAGTTGCTGAACCCGCTACTGAAACTGAACCCGGAGCTGACGCGCCCGAATCCCGACCAATCGGAATCCGGGGTCTCGCCCTTGTCGCTCCGGATGGTGTATTCCACGACGACGAATGAGTCCGCCAGGTGCTCCGCCAGCCGCGCCAGCTCGGCCGCGGTGGGCTTGTCCTCTTCGTTACCCGCCATCGCCAGCGGGGCTGCCGCGATCAGTGCGACAATTGGCCATGTTTTCCAGAAGAAGTTCTGCGTGTACATGTGTCCACTCCCCGTGCCATACCAGGGCCCGATCCCGCGTTATTCCTTCGAATAGTCGCGGGCGAAATCCAACACGATCTGCCGCATCAACCCGCCGCGTAACACCACGATCAGCACGCGGTGGCGTTCGTCGACGTCGGCGACCAGGCGCTCGTGCAGGGTCTTGACGTCGTCGATCGTCTGCACCTGCTCGCCGTCGATCTTCAGGATGATGTCGCGGGCGCGCAGCCCGGCGCTGGCGGCGTTGCCGGGCCGCTTTACGCCGAACACGAACACGCCCTTCTGCCGGTGAAAGAACAGGTCGGGGTTGTCGAACTGGTTGATTTCCTTGATGGTGAAGTCGAACCGCTCCAGGGCGTACTCCTGGCCTTCGACGTCGCCTTTGGCCCGCGGAGCCAGGGTCATCGTCAGCTTCTCTTCGCCGCGCATCACCGCGCAAGCCAGCTCCCGCCCCTTGGGCAACAGTCCCAGCCGGCGACGGATGACAGGCAGATCCTCCTCGGTGAGCGCGGTCAGCGCGTGCCCGCCGATGCTCATGATCCGATCCTTAGGCAGGAAGCCTGCTCGACGGGCCGGGCTGTCCGGATCGGTGCCGGCGACGATCAGGCCCTCGGTTGCGTCGAAGTACATGTCGCGATTGAAGTCGCGTATGGGTTGCAGGCGCAGCCCCATCCAGCTCCAGTTGACTCTTCCCTGCTCGCGCAGTTGCGGCAACAGCGTCGCGATCGTCTCGGACGGGATCGCGAAGCCCATCCCGTCGCTGAAGCTGATTCCGCGGGCGTTCAGCCCGATCACCTCGCCGGCGGTGTTCACCAGCGGCCCCCCGGAGTTTCCGGGGTTGATCGCCGCATCGGTCTGGATCCAGAGGCTGTACTCGCTGACGGTGTCGAGATAGCGGCGCGTGCAGGAGACGATCCCGATCGAGACCGAGCGGTTCAGGCCCCAGGGCGCCCCCATCGCCATCACGAAGTCACCTTCTTTCAGGACCGACGAGTCACCCAGTCTGGCGTACGGCAGGTCGGGTGCGTGCTCGTCGGATTGCAGGCGCAGCAGGGCCAGATCCGTGTCCTGATCCGAACCGACGACCTCAGCCGGCGTGTGTCGCCCGTCGGACAGCAGGCAGCGTACGCTGGTGGCCTTGTCGATCACGTGCCAGTTGGTCAGCACCTCCCCGTCCGCCGAGATGATCACCCCGCTGCCGGAGATCTGCTGCGACTCTTTCTTGCCCGACTCATGCGTCTCGCGCACGCACTTGATGTACACAACCGCAGGGAAGACGCGCGATTTTGCATCCTGGACGATCCGACGAAAGTCGGGATAGTCCGCGATCGCAGGCGGCACAGCCTGCTGACCGGGCGCGGCTACCGTCAACGTCCAAGCCAGAATGCCGAGAATTCCCAGTCGGCCGAGAAGTCGCATCCCAAGTCACCTCTCGATAGCGTGGGCACCCGCAAGATTCGCCGGCGGCGGGTCTCAACGATCGGTATTGCGCAGTGTAGCTGCCTGACCCAGACCGTCCAACCACATCGCGGTAAGTTGTGTGGCGTTTTTCAAGAGGCCCGAAGCGGGGGGCACGCAAACCCAGAGTCTCCTCGCTGCTGCCGCTCCCGATCTCGACGTGCTGCTATGGCAACTCTTCTGTCGTTCCGGATTACAGGAGCGTCTTGAACTCCCCCAGCGCCTCCGGATTTGCCAGGGCGTCGAGGTTCTTGACCTCTTCGCCGTGGACGACCTGCTGGACGGCCAACTCGACCTTCTTGCCGCTGATGGTGTGCGGGATCGCGGTCACCTGTTTGATGATTTTCGGCACGTGCCGTTTGGTGGCGCCGGCGCCGATCTCCTGCTTGATTCTGTTACGCAGCTCCTTGTCGAGCTGCAAGCCCCTGCGCAGGACGACGAACAGCACGATCGCGACGTCGTCGTCCTCGGTCCGCTTGCCGACCACGACGCTGTCGAGCACCTCGGGCATCGCTTCGACCACGCGGTAGATCTCGGCGGTGCCGATGCGGACGCCGCCGGGGTTGAGGGTGGCGTCGGATCGGCCGTAGACGATCACGCCGCCGTGGTCCGTGACCTCGATGAAGTCTCCGTGGCGCCAGATACCGGGGAAATGCTCGAAATAGGCGCCTTTGTACTTGCTGCCGTCGGGGTCGTTCCAGAAGCAGACCGGCTGTGATGGGAACGGCGCGGTGCAGACGAGCTCGCCTTTCTGGCCGATCAGCTCCTGGCCGTCGTCGTCCCAGGCGTGCACGTCCATCGCCAACCCGCGGCACTGCACTTCGCCCGCGTAGACCGGCAGCAGCGGGTTGCCCAGGATGAAGCACGAGATGATGTCGGTGCCGCCGCAGATCGAGGCCAGCATCATGTCCGCCTTGACGTGCTCGTAGGTCCACTCGAACAGCTCGACACTGAGCGGTGAGCCGGTGGAGCAAATGCAGCGCAGGGCGGAGAGGTCCTGTTTCTCCCCAGGCTCGATGCTCGCTTTCTGGCAGGCGCTGATGTACTTGGCGCTGGTGCCGAAGACGTTGACCTTCAGCCGCTCGGCCATCTCCCACAGCCGGCTCATGGTCGGGTGGCCGGGGTTGCCCTCGAACAGGACGACGGCGGCCCCGATGCCGAGGGCGCTGACCAGCCAATTCCACATCATCCAGCCGCAGGTGGTGAAGTAGAAGATGTTCTCGCCTTCGTGCAGGTCGCAATGCAGCATCAGCTCTTTCATGTGCTGGAGCAGCGTCCCGCCGTGACCGTGCACGATGCACTTGGGCACGCCGGTCGTCCCCGAGGAGTACATGATGAAGAGCGGGTGGTCGAAGGGGACCTCCTCGAACGTGAGCAGCGGGGCGGGTGTGTCGTCGGGGCCGAGGTAGTCGCTCCACAGGATAGCGTCGCGCAGGCTGCTGATGTCGGGCTGTTGCTCGACGTAGGGCTTGATGACGACGCGTCTGACGCTGGGCAGCTCTTCCAGGATCTGCTGCACGCGGTCGCGGATGTCGAAGCGCTTGCCGCCGTAGGTGTAGCCGTCGACGGTGATGACGACGGTCGGCTCGATTTGCCCGAAGCGGTCGAGCACCGCTCCGACGCCGAAGTCCGGCGAGCAGGACGACCAGACGGCGCCGATGCTGGTGGCGGCGAGCATGGCGATGATGGTCTCGGGGACATTCGGCAGGTAGCCGCCGACGCGGTCACCTTTCTTGATGCCGTCGTTGCGCATCGCGGCGGCGCAGCGGGCGACGGCGTCGCGGAGTTGGCGGTGCGTCAGGCGGGCCGTGCCGTCGGTCTCGTTCTCGAAGAGGATCGCGTCGTGGTCGTCGTCGAAGCGCAGCAGGTGGCGGGCGTAGTTGAGGGTCATGCCCTCGAACCAGCGGGTGCCCAGCATGCCTTCGCCGCTGACGGCGCTGGTAGCGGGTTTGGACGGCTCGACTCCAGCGTATTCGAGCATTTCCGACCAGAAAGCTCCACGATTCTCAATCGCCCAGGTGCGCAGCGTTTCCCAGCCGGGCTTGATGCCGTGGCGCTTGGCGATGCCGGTCATCAGCGCGTGCATGTGCGTCTTGGCGATTTGCTCCTGGGTGGGTTGCCAGAGCTTCCTACCGCTCGACATGATTGGAGGCCTCCAGGTGGTCGTGCCGTTCGACGGGCTCTCCCGACAGCGTAGTCCTCGCCGCTTCTTCCTGCGAAACGGCCAGCTTATACGCAACCGGCCGGGCCCGTCGAGTGCCTGGGAACGTGGTGCCCCAGGAAGTAGGGTTGAAAGAAAAGGGCAGCCGGAGTTGCGATTCCGCCTGCCCTTGCCTGATTGGGGGTGCTCTGCCAATTACGACGAAAGTCAAGCTGGTCAGAAACTGGTGCTCAGACCGAGGCCGTCGGCCAGCGTCTTGGCCTCGTGCCGTGAGATCCGTGGGTCAGCGCTGATTCTGGTGACGGTCCAACTCGCGGCGCGCCGCCCACCGGCGGCTGAGAAACGATTGATGCCCCGATCCGCTTCCGGCACGCGCAACAAATGTCCGCTCCAGTTGCACACGTAGGTCCCGGGCTCCTGCAAGGCGTCGAGCGGCAACGAGACGCCCACTGACTTCGTCCCGCGACCGGTCTGAGAGCTTCCCGTAAGCATGGCAGCACTCATGCGATTGCCTCCGAACCCGTGGTCTCGTCAACTCGCTCCCGGCATCAACGGTGAGCCGCGCGATGAAGCTCCGCTTGGACAAGAGGTGTCGACTCTGACCGGTTTCCTCTTTCGCCTCGCGACGGATCGGCTGTGCCGGAACTGTTTAATCGGCGATTCAACCGGCCCGCTTGAATAGTCTGCTCAAGATTGCGCCAAAAAGGCGCTCCGGATGCCCAACTGGCAGAATCTGCGCCCACGCGGCTTTCCGTCGGACCGGGAACCGAGGTGCGACACGCTTGACAGAGGTGGACGATGGCGGGTCAATGATCCGCATGACCAGCCTCGCAGCGGACTTGCGCGACACTCCCGATCTCGCTCGACGGCGCTACCTCGGCAATCTTGCGGCTCTTTATCGGCGTGATCCGGAGCTGGCGGCGTCGGTCGAAGCGTGGCCGTTCGCGCAGGCGTGGACGCTCGAAGCCGCCCGCGACGGGAATGCGACGGTCCAGTTGACGGCCGACGACGGCCGCGGAATCTACGTGCACAGCCGATATCGCCCGCTCGAAGAAACCGCCAAGTTTCTCGACAATCTGCCCGCGGTCGACAACCCGACCTTCTTCATCGGTGGCCTGGGGCTCGGCTATCACCTGCTTGAGCTCGAGCGCCGCTACGATGGGC
>CAZDTB010000239.1:0-7250 GCA_964508075.1 uncultured Planctomycetales bacterium | reverse complement strand
CCGTTCCTGGGCATCGGGCCCACGCGCGAAACAATATTCGCGACGCCTTCTTTGCCGTCTATCCCGACGCCGTCGGCACGCCGATCGAGACCGTGCCGAGCCAGCCGAATCATTGTGGGGTTTGCCACTTCGCGTTTACGGGCGGCGGACCACGCAACCCTTACGGGCAGACGGTCGAAGCCGCGCTGCCCAACTTCCCGAGCAACCCCAACGGTCGCCGACAAGCCGTTCAGTCGGTAGAGAATCAGGACGGCGACGGCGACGGGTACAGCACGCTCATCGAGGTCACCGACATGGTCAACTTCTCGAACACGCCCACGTTTCCGGGACTCACGCCCGCGAACGTGGGGAGCGTTACGGATGTTGATCTGGCCGACATCCAGCTCTACCTCGTGCCCAGCACCGGGAGCGACACGACGCCGCCGGACGTGACGCTGATCACGCCGGATGGCGGCGAGGTGCTCACCGCTAACACCGACGCGACGGTGCAGTGGATCGCGGGTGACGCCAGCGGTATCGCCGTCATAGACCTGTACCTGTCGCTCGATGGAGGAGCCAGCTTCCTGCCGGTGGCCATGGGTCTCGGAAATAGCGGAAGCCACACCTGGTTTCCGGCCAACCGGCCGACCACCGAGGCGGTCTTCCGCGTGGTCGCGACCGACAACGCCTTCAACACTGGTCACGACGACAGCGACGGCGTGTTCACGATCGAGTCCCCACCGGGCGGACTTGCCCCGACGACGCTGCGTGATTTCGACATGCCGGGGAGCCAGCCGTTCGAGGCGGGGATCCTGAATCCGCCGGAGGCCTGCAGCGTGTGCCACGGGGGCTACGATCCGAGCGTTGAGCCGTTCGAGAACTGGCGCGGGAACATGATGTCGCAGGCTTCGCGCGACCTGCTGATGGAGGCCCTGCTCGTCATCGCGAATCAGGATGCGCCCGACTCGGGCGACCTGTGCCTGCGTTGTCACTTCGCGCGTGGTTGGCTCCAGGGGCGCTCGGTGCCTACCGATGGATCGCAGATGCTGGATACGGATGGGAGCGGCGTGGCATGCGACTTGTGTCACCGGCTGATCGACCCGTTCTATGACCCGTCCCAGAACCCGGCCGAGGACGAGGGGATTCTGGCGGGATTGAGCAATCCGCCGATGAACTCCGGCGGCGGAATGTACGTGGTCGATCCCACCGGCGCCCGTCGCGGGCCGTTCCTCGACGCCACCGGCGGTCACCCGATTCTGGTCTCGCCGTTCCATCGTGAGGCGGCTCTTTGCGGGACCTGCCACGACGTGAATAACCCGGCGTTTGTGAAGGACCCCAACGGCAACTACGTGCCCAATGCCTTCGATGCCCCGGCCAGTGACTTCTCGGCCCAGATGGCCGCCCCGGTGGAGCGCACCTACAGCGAGTGGTTCCACAGCGACTACAACACGCCGGAGGGCATCTACGCGCCCGAGTTCGGCGGGAACCGGGACTACGTCTCGACCTGCCAGGACTGCCACATGCGGGATGTCACCGGTCAGGGGTGCAACTTCGGTGACCCCCCGATTCGCGAGGATCTTCCCCTGCACGACATGACCGGCGGGAGCACCTGGTATCCGAGCCTGCTTCCGACGCTGTATCCGGGCGAAGTGGACGAGACCGCCCTGCAGTCGGCGATCATCCGCGCGCGGTATATGCTCCAGAACGCGGCCGAACTCGCCGCGGTCCAGGAGGATGCGGACCTCAAGGTGACCGTGACCAACAACACCGGCCACAAGCTGCCGTCGGGCTACCCGGAGGGTCGCCGCATCTGGATCAACGTCCAGTTCTACGATGACACGATGACGTTGGTTGGGGAGTCCGGCGCCTACGACCCCAACACCGGAGAGCTCTCGCACGACGCCGAAGTCAAGATCTACGAAACCAAGCCCGGGTTGGACGAAGTGACCGCGCCGCTGGTCGGTGTCGATCCCGGCCCGTCGTTCCACTTCGTGCTCAACAACAAGATCTTCAAGGACAACCGCATTCCGCCGCGCGGCTTCACGAACGCGGCCTACGCCACCTTCGGCGGCTCGCCGGTGGAGTACAGCTACGCGGACGGGCAGTACTGGGACGAGACTTACTACACGATTCCGGCCGGGGCGGCTTCCGCGGAGGTCACGCTCTACTACCAGAGCACCAGCAAGGAGTTCATGGAGTTCCTGCGCGACGAGAACACCACCAACTCCATGGGGCAGGAGATGTACGACCTGTGGAACGACAACGGCAAGTGTCCGCCGGAGATCATGGCGCAAGCTCAGCTCGACCTGACGCCCGCCCTGGTCGGCGACCTGGACGGCGACGGCGACGTTGACCTGGCCGATCTGGCTGCGCTGTTGGCGGCATACGGCGCCTGCACGGGCGACCCCGATTACAACCCGGTTGCCGATCTCGACGGCAGCGGCTGTGTCGACCTCGCCGACCTGGCCGCGTTGCTGGCCAACTACGGGGCGGGGACGTGATAGCGCGCGGGCGTTGGGAACTGCCAACCAGCTTCAAAGCTGCACCGCACCGGGCTGGGCTGCCGGTTCGGCGACGGTCTCTTCTTCGGGGTCGAGACGTTCGGCGCGCAAATGCCCCTAGCCCGGATTATTCATGTCACGCCGAGCGAAGTGAGGCATCTGGCCACGATACACGGAGTTGCCTGCCGGCGTAGCGAGAGGCACCGCTATTACGGGTCCGCTCGACAACGGATCACAACTTGCGAGTATTCCGCTAGATCCCTCGCTGCGCTCGGGATGACTCACGAATAACTCGGGCTAGCCCGCGCGCTTTCGTCGGATGAAATCGGCGCACCAGGCGCCCGGGAACCGAGTCCGGATGTTACGGCGCCCCGCGCCGGACGACTGCAATTCGGCACATTTCGCGGCCTTCGGGCAGGTACTTGAGCTCATAGTTGCTCGCCACGCTGCCGGCGTCGATGCCGAACTCCGGATCGTCGAAGTCAATTTCCTCCACCTCCGGATGCGCGCGCAGCAATCGGCTGATGACCTGGAAATACTCGGCGTGATCGGTCCGCACCGCCCAGCACCCGCCGGGATCCAGGGACGCCACCGCGGCGTCGACGAAGGGGCTCCGAGACATCCAGCGATCGCGGGGGCGTTTCTTCGGCCCCGAATCGACCTGTTTTCGCTTGACATTCGCGGGCGAAATGAGTTTACTGGACGTTGGTGGAGGAGGAGGAACCTCGCCAGTCTATGCTGTCATTCTGCAGAGGAGTGCGTTTTACGCGCACCGACGCGGTCCAGTCTGTGTGAATTCAAGCGGCCTCGCTGGCTCCCCGTGCATTTCGGGTTGCCGGCGAGTTGGGCCGGTAAAGGCCTAGCAACCTGTAGAGAAAAGAGGAGGAGAATTATGGTTAAGTGCTTAGCGTTTCTGCTTGGAGCTGTAGTGGTGCTGGCATGCCTGCCCGCCGCCGCCGTAGCCGATTGGGAGGACGACTTCGACAGCTACGCGGACGGGGAATTACTGTATGGCGTAGGCGGATGGACGGGCTGGGACGACGATCCGACTTATGCCGGCGTCGCGTCGAGTGCCTACGCGCGCAGCGCCCCGCACTCGATCGAGATTGCCGGTGACACGGACGCCGTCCATCCGTTCACCGGGGTCGATTCGGGACAGTGGACGTTCACGAGCTGGATGTACACCCCGTCCGATCTTACGTCCCTGACTTCCTTCATCGTGCAGAATCTGTACAGCCACGGCGGAGACAAGGAGTGGGCGATCGAGATCCACTTTGACCCTGACACGGATCTGGTCTGGGATATCTACCGCGACCCCGGCATCGAGCACCCGCTACCCATGGTCTACGACGAGTGGGTCGAACTCCGCATGGAGATGGACTTCGACGCCGACTATGTAGAGCAGTATTACAACGGGGAGCTGCTCGCCAGCGGGCTGTGGGCGATCCGTGGCGGTCCGGTCGAGTTTGCCAACCTCGATCTGTACGCGTTCCTGGTTGCGTCGCCGGTCTACTGGGACGACCTGTCGCTGGTGCCCGAGCCGGCTACCTGTGTGCTGCTCGCACTGCTGGCGGGCGTCGCATTGCGTCGGCGCTAGGCGCTGCTCGAAGCTGGAAACGACACCGTTTACGAACGGCGGTGTGTATATAAGAGGCGCGCGACCTCCCCGGAGGATACGCGCGCCATTCTTTTGCGCCGTGAACTGACGATGAGCGGCCTTGCATAAAGGCAAAACCCCTCCGCTACCCCCGACCGCCCGCGACGAACCGTCAGTCTGCTACGCCGAAGCGCCGCCGCATCTGTCCGGCCCCGGATTGCCAAGCTGTCACAGTTACGGGTCTTGGCCTCTCGCGTGAGCGGCTAATCCTCGTCGCTGACGTAACCGAGGGCTTTCAACAGCTCCATCGTGTCGCGCCCGGGGCCTTCGGCACCATCAGGCTTCGGCTTGGGTTGGTATTCGGGCACAACCTGCAGCCACCAATCGATGTAATTCGCCAACCGCTCTGCGTCCCTCCAGTGCGAGTACGCCAGGTTGTTGAGCTCGCCCGGGTCAGCCGGGAGATCGTAAAGTTCGCGCATCCCGTCGCCGGAGCGGATGAATTTGAAGCGCGTATCGACGGCGGCGATCTGGGCGGCGGCACGGTGTCGCACCTCGGGATCCCTCTTCGCGCGTAGCCGCGGCTCAACGCTCGGCTCGGGGCCGAAGTACTCGCTGATTGCGATTCGATGTTCGCCGCCGCCGGCCGCAACGTCCAGCAGGTCGCGCGTGTCGCGTCCCGGGGCGACGGCCTTTGAGCCCAGCGCCGCCCGGAGAACCGTGGGATAAAGCTCGGAGAGTTGCACGCATTGTTCGACACGCCGCGAGTCTGTGCGACCGGGAGGGCGCAGCAGCAGCGGCACGTGCAGCACGTCCTGGTACGTCAGAAAGTAATGCGACCACAGGCCGTGCGTGTCCAGGTACTCCCCGTGGTCGGCGGTGATGACAACCAGCGTATGGTCGAGCAGGCCGCGGCAGCGGAAGATCTCGATTGCTTCGCGCAGGCGATCATCGAGGTAGCGCACGGCTGCCTGGTACTGGCGCTTGACGACTTCGCGGTCGTCGGCCGGCATGTTCTCGTAGCCGTCCACGTTGGCATGGAAGCCCAGCCAGTCCTCCAGTTTACCGTAGACCTTTCGGCGCAGTTGATATGAACGGCGAACGCCGTCGCCCGGCAGAAACGGCTGTCGATAGCGTTTGGGGGTCCGGTACGGCAGGTGGGTCTCCATGTAATTGACGAAGACGAACACAGGCGTGTCTGCGTGCTGGTCGAGCCAGCGCGCGATCAGGCAGTTGGTCAACGCCGCGCCGTAGTCGTAGTCCAGCCACGGGACCGGCGGCGTCAGCCCGAGCTGCTCACACAGCAGCGCGAGCGAGAACCGCGTCGCGCGCTGAAAATGGTAGAGCACCAATGGCGTGTCAAACCCTTGTGAGAGATTGGTCTGCGGGCTGATGAACGGATTGTTCGAGAAGCAGCCGGTGGTGTAGCCGTTTTCCCGGAGAACGTCCGCCACGGTCCGGAACGAGTCGTCGAGGAAATCCGTCTTGTGCCCACAGCCGTGAGTGCAGGCCGACAATCCCGTGAACATCGAGGCATGGGAGGGCAAGGTCCAGATCGCGTCGGCAATCGCGCGGTCGAAGACGATGGATTGTCGCGCCCATTCGTCCAGGAAGGGGCTCGTCGGCGCGTCGTGACCGTAGACGCCGAGCCGATCAGCCCGCGCGGCGTCGAGCACGATCCATAGGACATTCGTGCGCTTCGGCGTCGAGGTTCGCGCGTTCCCCGGGGCAACGCGGTACGTGCCGGGATTCAACAGCGGAGAACGAGCGAAGTAGAAGCCGGCGATGAGCGTGACGATTACCGGCGCCGCGGTCGCTATTCGAAACCAGCGTTGAAACCGCGGCCTACCGATTCGGCGACGGAGGCCGCGCAAAAGAAAGTAGACCAGTGCGGACACACCCCACCCGACGATAAGGCTGGCCATCAGGAAGACGGGGTGCAGGTAACCAGCGATCTCCAGATCCGCCGGAACGACGAGGCCGGTAGCGAGCAAGGCAGATAGCGCGAGAAAGAATGGTTCCGGAGCCGCGTTCGTTCGCCGCCGGGCCAGGAGCCAGTAAAGCACCGCGCACGCAGCCAGGATGGGAGTCCAGAAGAGCAGATGCGTGGCAATGACGCGCCCCGTGGCGGCGATCACGATGTCCCAGGGCCAGAGCTCCCAGCGCGTCTCGATTGTGAAGAAGACACGCCCCACGGCCTGCTCGCAAACGCCGAGAACAGCAGACATGAGGACGCTGCTGGCCACCGCGGCAGCGATGACGGATCCGAAGGACAGTGGCCGGGATCGTAACGGCCCGCGCGCAGCCTCATCAGGACCGGGCCCGGTGCCCGAGATGAGGGGCTTCACGGCATCATCAGAAAGTTGCCTCTCGTCGGGGCAATGTGCTTCCGATTCGGGTGCCATGGTCATCCCTTGGATTCATACGTCGAATGCCCGCATGCCGGCGGAGGCTGCGAACAGTCGGCTGCCCAGCGCCGGACGACTGCAATTCGGTGCATTTCACGGCCTTCGGGCAGGTACTTGAGCTCATAGTTGGTCGCCACGCTGCCGGCGTCGATGCCGAACTCCGGATCGTCGAAGTCGGTTTCCTCCAGTTCCGGATGCTCGCGCAGCAGCTTGCCGATGACTTCGAAGTACTCGGCGTGATCGGTCTGCACGGCGCAGCGCCCCCTGGGAACCAGGCACGCCACGGCGGCGTCGACGAACGGCTTCTGAAACAGTCGGCGTTTGTGGTGGCGCTTCTTGGGCCAGGGATCGGGGTGGTATACGTGCAGCACGCTGAGCGACTTGCGGGGACACTGCACCCGAATGAAATGGGAAGCGTCGGCGCGGACCATCCGGGCGTTCTGAACGCCCCAGCGGCGCAGGCGATCGGCCGCAAAGCGGAAGAACCTGTTTGCCCACTCGATCCCGAGGAAGTTCCGCTGCGGATGGGCCGGTGCCCGCCGCAGCAGGAAGCCGGCCTTGCCCGTGCCGATTTCGACTTCGACCGGATTGTGATTGCCGAAAAGCTCGGCCCAGTCGAGGTTCTCCAACTGGGTCGCCTCGATGGCGATCCCGCTGGTATTCAGCACGCGCGACACGCAAACACACGCAAGATGCGCCGGATTCCGCTCAATCGGCTCAGGGCACCTGGCCGGCCAGGGACTTTTCCGCGGGCCGCAGACCCAG
>CAZDTB010000238.1:291-7271 GCA_964508075.1 uncultured Planctomycetales bacterium | reverse complement strand
GAGCAGATTCGGGAGGGGGCCCACGTGCTCGACGTCTGCGTCGACGCCGTCGGCCGCGACGGCGTGGCCGACATGACGATGGTCGTCGACCGCTTCGCCAGCGACCTGACTGTGCCGCTCATGCTCGACAGCACCGAGCCCGAGGTGATCGAGGCTGGGCTGAAGCTTGCCGGCGGGAAGTGCATCGTCAACTCGGTCAGCCTGGAGCAGGGTGAGCGCACGCTGGAGCAGATCTGCCGGCTACTGCGTCAATACGGTGCCGCCGTCGTCGCGCTGACCATCGACGAAGACCCCGCCGAGGCGATGGCCAAGACCGCCGAGCGCAAGCTCAGCATCGCCGCTCGCATCCACGAGCTGCTGACAAACCAGTACGGGATCGCGGAGGAGAACATCTTCTTCGATTGCCTCACGTTCCCGGTCACGACCGGCAGTGAGCAAGACCGCCGACTCGCCCTGGAAACGCTCGGCGGCATCGAGGCAATTATGGAGAGATTCCCGGGCTGTCAGTCGTTGCTCGGCGTCAGCAACGTCAGCTTCGGCTTGCAGCCGGCCGCCCGCGTCGTGCTGAACTCCGCGTTTCTGTACGAAGCCTGCCAACGCGGACTGACGGCGGCAATCGTCCACGCCGGAAAGATCTTCCCCCGCAACCAGATCAGCGACGAGCGTTGGGATGCCGCCCTCGACTTGATTTATGACCGGCGAGATGCCGACCCCACAAAAGGCGACCCGCTCGCACGCTTCGTCGACCTGTTCGAGGAGGGTGAGAAGATCGGCGAGACGACGGAGATCGCTGATCTGCCGCTCGAGGAGCGCCTCAAGCAGCGGATCATCAACGGCAACAAGCGCGGGCTCGAAGCCGATCTCAACGAAGCGCTGCAAACCCATTCCCCGCTCGAGATCGTCAACACGCTGCTGCTCGACGGCATGAAGACCGTCGGCGAGTTCTTCGGCTCCGGGCAGATGCAGTTGCCATTCGTGCTCAAGTCCGCCGAGACGATGAAGGCCGCCGTCGCCCACCTCAAGCCGCACATGGAGAAGCTCACCGACGCCGCCCGCGGCAAGATCGTGCTGGCGACCGTGCGGGGCGATGTGCACGACATCGGCAAGAACCTGGCCAACATCATCCTGACCAACAACGGCTACACCGTCTATGACCTGGGCATCAAGCAGTCGATCGGCAACGTCATCAACGCCCTGCACGAGCACCACGCCGACGCCATCGGGCTCAGCGGGCTACTGGTCAAGTCGACGCTGGTGATGCGCGACAACCTGATCGAGCTGAACGGGCACGGCATCACGGTGCCGGTGATCGTTGGCGGCGCCGCGCTGAACCGCGACTTCGTCGAGCGCGAGCTGGACCAGGTCTACGCCGGCGACGTGCTCTACGCCCGGGACGCCTTCGACGGGCTCAAGCTGATGGGCGCGATCGCCGAGCGCAAGCGAGCGGCCCGCGAAGTCACCACCGTCGCCCGCATCTCAGAGGAGGAAGCGGTGCCGATCGTGGTCGAGGTCGCCTCGCTCGAACGCTACCAGCAGGAAACCGAACAGCGCTTCGGGCTCCGGGCGGCCGACGAAGAGACCGAACGGCACGTCGCACTGGCCCCGGCCCCGGCTCACGAGACGGTCCCGCCATCGGCTCCCGTCCCCCATTCGGACATCGGCCATGAATACCCCGTCCCCTGGCCGCCTTTCTGGGGGACGCGCGTGCTCGCCGAGATCGACCTCGATGCCGCCCTGGCGTACCTCAACGAAGTGATGCTCTTCCAGGTGCAGTGGGGGTATCGCAGGAAGGACCGTTCGCCGAAGGAATGGCGGCAGTACCTCGAAGCCGAAGTGCGGCCGAAGTACCGCCAACTGGTCGAGCGCTGCGGTCGCGAAGACATCCTGCAGTCAAAAGCGATATACGGTTACTGGCCGGCGAACTCCAAGGGCGACGACCTGATCATCTTCGAGCCCCCCACCGGAACCATCAAACGCCCGGAGCATCACGGCCGCGCGGTCGCCCGTTTCACGTTCCCGCGTCAGCACAAGGCGCCCTACTGGTGCCTGGCGGACTTCTGGCGGCCGCTGGAGGCCGGCGTGCCCGACGTCGCCGCCTTCTCGATCGTCACCGTCGGGAGCAAGGTCAGCGAGGTGGCCCGGCAGTGGTTCGACGACAACAAGTATTTGCAGTATCTGATGCTGCACGGGTTGGGCGCCGAGGCCGCCGAAGCCCTGGCCGAGTACGTCCACAAGCAGGTCCGCATAGAGCTGGGCATCGCCGGCCAGGATGCGCGCGACCTCCAGAAGCTCTTCAAGCAGGGCTACCAAGGCGCCCGCTTCAGCTTCGGCTACCCGGCCTGCCCGAATCTGGAGGACCAGGTCCAGCTCATGAAGCTGCTGGAACCCGACCGCATCGGCATCGAGCTGTCCGAGGAATACCAGCTCCACCCGGAGCAATCCACCAGCGCCCTGATCACGTACCACCCCGCCGCCCGCTACTTCGGCGTCCGGTAGCGTCAGGAGGATCCCAGGATCCAAGGGGCCGAGGGGCCAAGGATCCAAGGATCCGAGGGGCCAAGGATTCAAGGATCTAAGGATCCGAGGGGCCAAGCGGCCGGATGTAGCGGCTGGGCCCCGTACCGGCCGAACAGCCGCTGGTGCGAGATTCCGATCTCGCACCCACTCCCGCGGGAATCCGCTCCCGCACAACCGGTACGGGGCCCTCGCTTGCGCTTCGGGTTCGGATATCTCGCACCCACTCCTGCGGGAATCCCTTCCCGTACGGCCAACTGCCCCCCCTTCCCGACCTCGATCTGCTATACTGACGATACCGAGTCACATAGACATAGCCGAGCACTTCGCCACTCGCCGAACGCCTGACGAAGCGTGCACAGAACAGGAGGGCCTGTCCGTGCTCAACCGAATCTCAATCCTGACGCTCATCGTCCTTGGCATCGCCGCGCTTGCCATGCCGTCGGCCGCCCGCGCGCAGACCACCTGGTACGTCGACGACGACGCCCCCAACGACCCCGGCCCCGGCGACCCGACCGTCAGCGACCCGCTGGAGGACGGCTCCGCCGAGCATCCCTTCGACGCCATCCAGGAGGGCATCGACGCCGGCAGCGACGGCGACACGGTGCTGGTGGCCGACGGCACGTACACCGGAGCAGGCAACAAGAACCTGGATTTCGACGGCAGGGCCATCACGGTGCGATCACTGAGCGGCGCAGAGAGCTGCGTGATCGACTGCGAGGGTGATGGCCGCGGGTTTCGCTTTCATTCCAATGAAGGCCCAACATCGGTGATACGCGGGTTCACCATCACCCGTGGAGCCATCAACGGTAATGGCGCGGGGATCTACTGTCTTTTCAGCTCCCCAACAGTACTCGACTGCAAGTTCGTCGGGAACACGGTGGGCGGCTGGTTCGAGTCTGGGGCCGGCGGAGGGATGTACAACGCCGCCAGCAGTCCGACGGTGATCAACTGTACTTTCATCGGCAACTCGGGGCCCAACCTGTTTGGCGAGTCGTATGGGGGCGCGATCTACAACTGGCTGATCTGCCACCTGACGGTGATTAACTGCACCTTCAATGGAAATACGGCCGGCGTAGGCGGCGGGATATGTAACGTGGGCAGCAACGCAACAGTGGTCAACTGCACGTTTACAGGAAACACGGCCACCGCGACCAACTTCGGCGGTGGTGGCGGGATCTTCAACAACGGCCCCACCCCATCGTCGGTGCTGACGGTGATCAACTGTACGTTCAGCGGGAACTCAGCGATTGTGGAAGGCGGCGGAATGCTCAACGTTTACTTCTGCACCTCAAACATGGCCAACTGCGTTTTCTGGGACAACACACCCAACGCGATCTATAGTGAGCAGACTACCCATACCACCGTGAGCTACAGCGACGTGGAGGGCGGCTGGCCGGGGGAAGGCAACATCGATGCCGATCCGCTGTTTGTCGATCCCGACGGCCCAGACGACGATCCGAACACGTGGGAGGACAACGACTACCGCCTCAGCCCCGGCTCACCCTGCATAGACGCCGCCGACAACACAGCAGTGCCACTCGACAGTCTCGACCTCGATGGCGACGGCGACTTCGATGAGCGGATCCCGCTTGATCTCGACGGCAAGCCGCGCTTCGTGCAGGACCCATTCACGCCCGACACCGGCGTGCCCGATCCGCCGCGCTATCGGTTTATCGTCGACATGGGGGCGTACGAGTACCAGTTCTGTTTCGGCGATCTCGATGACGACGACGATGTCGATATCGGCGACCTGGCCCAGCTTCTCGGCAGCTACGGCGAGACGAGCGAGATGACGTACTACGACGGCGACCTCGACGGCGACGGCGACGTGGACCTGGCCGACCTGGCGGAACTGCTGGGTCTTTACGGAACGGTTTGTGAGTGACGAAGCGTATACAAGGTGGGAGGGCCAGTCCATGCTCAACCGCATCTCAACCCTGACACTCATCCTGCTCGGCTCCGCCGTGCTGGCCATGCCGTCGACCGCCAAGGCCCTAACCACGTGGTACGTCGACGACGACGGCCCCAACGACCCCGGCACGGGCCACGAGACGTTTCCCGCCGCCCGCGGGATGTGCTGGCCGGCCCCGCGGTGTCCGCACTCGTTCGAGGTAGGATCCACGAGGGCTTGATCGCCGGTGCCCCAGGTGCCCCCGCCGAGAGCGCTCCCCGTACCCCCCCCCTTTGGCCCCCAGTGCCCGCTTAAGCTGCAGCGCCGAGCGCGGGACAGTTGTGCAATTGCCACTCGTCTTCGTCGACGTTTCCAGCGGCCCACGACTCGTACGGACGCCACCTGCCGTCGTAATCCCGCTTGAGATAGATCAGATTCGCACAGCTTCGGCACCGCCGGAGGTAACCTCGGGACCCATGTACCCACGCCTTGCGGTTAACGATCTTGATCTCTCGATTGGTCATCTGCGAGCCTCCGATTGCGTACATCCGTGGGTCGTTGTACTGCGTGCGGTCGTCCGCCTCAGCAAGCCAAGCTCTGAATAGGCGCAGCCCTGCGGCGTGAGCACTCCTCGCGAATAGTCGTGGCCCAGCTTCCGATACCGCCAGGACAATAGACAACCCGTGCCTGGATGATATCTTCAAGGTGCCACGTGTGTTTATGCGACACGAACCGTGTGCACAGCACGAGCTCCGCGCCGAGCGACCGCATTCGGAGCAACTGAGAGAGTCTGCAGGCGCGGATCTGTATGTCCCTCGGCAATCGACTCCGCAGGTGATGCGCTTGGTCTCCACGTACGCCGGCGACGATGACGGTGAACATCTTAGTTCTCCTTCCGGCTCTTCTTGCGCTCGGGGGTCTTCTTCGCGCCTTTGGACTTCCTCTGGTCTTGATCGCCACTTGGGTCCGACGGCCTCTCCGTCGGTTCGTCCGACGTTTGCGACGCGCCGACCGTCGGATCGATGAGACCACCCGCCGGTTCGCCTGCAAAGAACACCCGCCTCAACTCCTCCGCGAACATTGGAGCGAGTTCAGCCCCCAGCTTCCTCATGCCCTCAACGAGTCCCAGTCCGTCTTCCACCTTGAGTGTCGTGGCGTACACATCGCAATCAGGATGGACTCCGAAGTGTTCCGGCTCAAACTCACAGGGTCCCTCCGGTCCGTAGTTGTCAGACACCATCACCTTCGCCTCGAAGAGCTGCTGGACCACCTCCGCAAGAAGTCGACGCACCGGATACGCCGCTGGGCTGTTGGCGTTGACGATGTTCACTGCCTTCTCGTAGGCGCCAACGCGGATTAGCTGGGAAAGGCTCCACTGCTTCTTCTCCGTGGCTTGCCGAAGCAAGGCCAACTCCTGTTCGTCGAAGCGGGTGCTGAGTGTGGTGCTTGCGGTCGAGTCTTGCTTAGCCATGCGTGGACCTCCTTTCGTACACTCTCAATAATAACGCATAACGAAACGATGTCAAGCAACTTCTTTCGTTTGTGCGCTATTCTTTTGAAGCGATGTGATCATAAACATGTGATGGCGCTGTAACTCCTTGTGGTGCAGTGGCCCAGGTGACAAGGGCCGGGAATACAGTCGGATGAGCATTCTCTGGCGTACCGGACCAGGGATGGAATAGACGAGAAGCGGCAGATTCCGCTTCTCGGCGCTGTTCGGCCTTTTCCAGAGGCGGGATTACGACTTCGTTGCCTGCGACACCCACACTGGTGCGTGCTCTCCGTCCGCGGGCACAGTTTTGCTCGCAGGGACCTCCGGCGGTGCATCCGCCGCTGCCGGCCGCGGGGCGCGGTGGCACAGGTAGCGGCCGAGCGAGCGGGTGGCCTGGTCGGCGGAGCGGAAGACCGGGACGCCGCCGGCGCGGATCATCGTGGCCAGCGGGTCGTACTGTGCGCCGGAGTCGACCACCGCGATCAGCGGCTTGTTCGCTTCGGCCAGCAGCTTCGGCAGGCGTTCGCCCATCGAGCCCGCCCGCTCGATCTCATCCGCCGTCGTCAGCATCGCGGGCGACAGCGGCACGAACGAGGCGATCACGGCGTCTACCTCGTCGGCTTCCAGCAGAACGCGGATGCAGTCCTCGTGGGCCTGTTCATTCGCCATCGGCGTGAGGTCGAGCGGGTTGCGGGCGTTGACGAGCTTGTCGAGCCTGTGTCGAGACAGCACCGCGATGAGCTTTGTCCTGGTCGCCTCAGTGAGCTCCGGCATCGAGATCTCGTAGCGTGCCCCGCTCAGCGAATCCGCCATCCCGACCGTCTCGTAGCCGGCGTTGCTGATCGCGCCGATCCGACGACCCCGCACCGGCTTATGGTGCAGCGCCGTCGCGAGCTCGAGCGTCTGCTCGAACTCCTTGAACGTTTCGACGACAAGCCCCCCCGCCGCCGTCACGGCCGCCTGGCAGATCTCGTAATCCCCGGCAAGCGAGGCCGTGTGACCGGCAGCCGCCGTGCGACCCGTCTCGGTGCGGCCGGCCTTGTAGAAGACGACGTTCTTTCCCAGTGCAACGGCTTCCTT
>CAZDTB010000238.1:0-281 GCA_964508075.1 uncultured Planctomycetales bacterium | reverse complement strand
AATATCAAGGGGGCCTTAGCTTCGCCAAGACCGTGCAACCGGTGCTCGACCGTTCGCAGAAACGCCTGACCGTCCATGTCATTGAAGCCCTCGGCATATACGCCGATCACGTCGATGTCGTCGCGCCGCCCGATGACACTGACGTAATCCGAGATGGTCAGGTCGAACTGGTTGCCGATCGAGAGCGCCAGGGCCGGGTCGAGCCTTTCCAGGTTGCTCAGCCGTGTGATGATGAAGGCCCCGCTCTGCGAGACGAACGCGACGCGCCGGGCGGGCGCGTT
>CAZDTB010000237.1:0-7271 GCA_964508075.1 uncultured Planctomycetales bacterium | reverse complement strand
GTCACCGGAAACGCGTCCGACGGAGACGTGGTGCTGGCATGCGCCTCCGCTGAGACCCCAGGCTACGTCACGGCGACCGGCTGTATCCTGTGGGATGGTGCCGACACGATCTCGCACGACCCCAACTCAGTCGTCTCGATTGCACACAGCGACATTTACGGCGGCTGGCCCGGCGAGGGCAACATCGACGCCGATCCGCTGTTTTTCGATCTAGACGGTCCCGATGATGATCCGAACACATGGGAAGACAACGACTACCGGCTCAGTACCGGCTCGCCATGCATCGACGCCGCGGACAACACCGCTGTACCTCCGGACCTCGCCGATCTCGATGCTGACGCCGATCGCGAGGAACGTACTCCATTTGACCTCGACGGCAATCCGCGCTTCGTCCAGGACCCGTTCACCGACGACACCGGCGTGCCCGACCCGCCGCTCTATCGGTTTATCGTCGACATGGGCGCGTACGAGTACCAGTTCTGTTTCTGCGATCTTGACGGTGACAACGACATCGACCTCGCCGACCTGGCCCAGCTCCTCGGCAGCTACGGCGAAACCGCCGGCATGACCTACTACGACGGCGACCTCGACGGCGACGGCGACGTAGACCTGGCCGACCTGGCGGAGCTGCTGGGTCTATACGGGACGGTCTGCGAGTGACGAAGTGTGTACACGATGGGAGGGCCCGTCCGTGCTCAACCGAATCTCAATCCTGACACTCATCGTCCTTGGGATCGGCGCGCTTGGCATGCCGTCGACCGCCAACGCCCAAACCACTTGGCACGTCGACGACGACGCCCCGGACGATCCATGTCCAGGCAACCCGAACTGCGGTGATCCGCTGGAGGACGGCTCCCCCGAGCACCCCTTCGATGCGATCCAGGAAGGCGTCGACGCCGCCAGCGATGGCGACACCGTCCTCGTCGCGAATGGAATCTATACGGGCACCAATAACAAAAACGTCAACTACTTTGGCAAAGCCATCCTCGTTTGCTCGACCGACGGAGCATTGACCTGCGTCATCGATTGCGAGCAGGACGGCCGCGGTTTTCATTTCGGGTGGGGTGAGACACCCGAGGCGGTGCTCGCGGGGTTCACGATCACCAACGGAAGCGCCGAAGATGGCGGTGCCATACGCTGCCAGTACGCCAGCAGCCCCACGATCCGGGACTGCATTCTCGTTGAGAACCAGGCGGAACGGGGCGGCGCCGTGTATTCGAGCCAGAGCAGTCCAATGCTGATGAATTGCGCCGTGGTGGGCAACAGCGCCGAAGCCAGCGGTGGCGGTGTGCTCTGTCGCGAGGGCACCATCACCATCGCCAACTGTACGGTTGCCGACAACTCCGCCGCGCTGGGCGGTGGCGGTGCCCAGGTCGCCGCCGCCGGTGAGATGACCTTGGTCAACACGATCTTCACGGGGAACGAAGCGCCCGCGGGTCCGGAACTCCGCGTGCTGGGCTCGGCGCAACCGTCCACGCTTACGATCACCTACAGCGATGTCTACGGGGGGCAGTCGTTGATCGACGTGGCGGAGAACTGCACGCTGGTCTGGGGTGACGGCAACATCACCGATGATCCAATGCTGACCGGCAACGGAACCCACCTGCTCGCCGGTTCGCCGTGCGTTGATACAGGAGATCCGGACGGCGGCTACGCCGACCAGACGGACGTCGACGGCGAGCCGCGGGATGGTGACGACCGCGTCGACATGGGCGCGGACGAGTTCTACGACGCGGACGACGACGGCTTGCCCGACTGGTGGGAGGAGTTGTACTTCGGTTCGCCGACGGCGGGCGACGCCCAGGGCGACGAGAACGGCGACGGCATCGTGAATCTGGACGAGTACGCACTCGGCACGAACCCGCTCGTCGATGGCGTAACCTACTACGTCAGCATCAACGGCGACAGCCGCTGGGATGGGCAGTCCCCCATTTGGGACGGGCGGCACGGGCCGAAGCGGACGATTCAGGCGGGAATCGACGTGGCGGTCGACGGCAACGGGGAGACGGTCATCATCGCCGACGGCGTATACACCGGGGACGCGAACAAGAATCTCGATTTCCGCGGCGCCGCCATCACGGTCCGCTCAGAGAACGGCTGCGAATCGTGCATCATCGACTGCGAGTTGGATGGTGACGGCTTCCATTTCCACAGTGGCGAAACGCCGGCCTCCGTGCTGGAGGACGTCACGATCACGAATGCGTATCATGCGGGTGAGTACGGCGAGGCAATCCTCTGCGAAGCCTCCAACCCGACGATCAGATACTGCTCGATCGTCGACAATCGGGACGGTGGGATCTCCTGCTTCGACAGCGACGTGACGATCGAAGAGTGCGACATCGCGCGCAACAATGGCAGCGGCGTTTACTGTGAGGACGGCGGCGTCACCATTGTCGAATCCGCGATCACGGAGAACCGATGGAGTGGCGTGTATCTCTCTTGCAGCTCTGGCGAGATCTCGCTCTGCACTATTTCAGAGAACCGCGGCTATGGTGGTGTCCACGCCGAATCGCCCGGGAGCCTTCGTATCGCCGACTGCGTAATTCACGCCAACGAGGCAGGCTCTGGCTACAGCGCCGGCGGCGGCGTGTATTGCGGTGGCACCTTAGATTTCGTCATCACGCGGTGCACCATCTCCAGCAACAGCGCGGACTACGGCGGCGGGATCCACTGCTGTTGCTGGGGCGGCCTGATCGCCCAATGCACGGTTATGGAAAACACCGCTGTGTCGGGAGGCGGCATTCGCATTATTGAGACCGGTTCGCTGCTGATCGCAGACTGCCACATCGCCGGGAACACGGCACTCAACTACGGTGCTGGCCTTTCGGCACCTGGGCTCACAGACGTTTCCGTCGTGCGCACGCGTATCGAAGAAAACGCCGCCACTTGGGGTGGGGGAGTGTTCACAGCGGCCGACCACTTCGAAGCTGTGGACTGCGAGATCCGCGGGAACGTCGCAGAAGAGAACGGAGGGGGTCTCTATACCTATGATTACTGGCCCGTAGAGTGCCACGTCGAGCTCACAAACTGCGTTCTTGCCGACAACATGGCGCTCGAGGGTGACGGCGGCGGCCTCAGTTGCGGGGACCAGGTGAATCCGCCCATGCTCAGAAACTGTACGATTGTTGGGAATAGCGCCGGCAGCAGCGGCGGGGGAATGCACTGCGAGGCCGAGATGGATGTGGCGAACTCGATCTTCTGGGGCAACCAGGCAGACCTCGGCTCACAGATCGCAATCGAGGAAGTGAACGATCCGGCGGGCGAAACACTCACATTCAGCGATGTCGATGGCGGCCCGAGCGGCATTCACGTCGACACGGGCACGCTCGGATGGCACGAGAGCAACATCGATGCCGATCCGTTTTTCGTTGATCCCGATGGGCCGGATGACGATCCGAACACGTGGGAGGATAACGACTATCGACTGAGCACCGGCTCGCCCTGCATCGACGCCGGCGACAACACGGCGGTACCGCTCGACACGCTCGACCTCGACGGTGACGGCAATACAGAGGAGCCGACGCCGTTCGATCTCGACGCTCGACTGCGATTCGCCGACCGAATCGCCGCACCGGACACCGGCAACCCGGACCCGAACTTCCCCGATCTGCCAATCGTGGACATGGGGGCGTACGAGTACCAGTGCACTGGCGACCTCGACGGCAGCGGTCAGATCAATCTCGCCGACCTCGCTCAGCTCCTCGGCAGCTACGGCGAAACCGCCGGCATGACCTACTACGACGGCGACCTCGACGCCGACGGCGACGTGGACCTGGCCGACCTGGCAGAGCTACTGGGGGCGTACGGGACGGTTTGCGAGTGACGAAGCGTGTTCGCAGCGGAGCCGGGCCGTCCTCGGCCCGGTGTGACGACGCCGATCACGAACCTGCGGCCGGGCTGAGGACAGCCCGGCTCTGCTCGGGTAATGCGGCCGACGAGACGTCGGCCGCTACGTTCGGGCGCGGGGCGCTACGGGTTTTCGAGCTGGTTGCGCAGAGTGGCAACGATCGGGGCGAAGATGCGTGCGTTCTCGGGCCCCAGCTGCACGAGCGCCTCGTGGGCCGCCAGCATCAGCTTCAATTCCTCCTTGTCGGGCTGATCGCTGGTCGTGCAGCGGATCATCTGCGTCTCGGACGGGGCCTCGATCTGCTCGAACTGAAACAGATCGGCCAGCCCCATCCGGTCGAGCGAAGCGTGACAGCGCTCGCCGCAGCCGGCGACACACATCTGCCCGTTGGGCATCCGTGACATGCGCTTGCTCAACCCGAGCAGCCAGCCCGCGAACGTGCTGTCGACCCATTCGCAGCCGGAAAGGTCCAACACGATGATCGGCGGCTGGGGGCGGGAGGAAAGATAATCGTCTGCAAGCTGATTGGCGGTCGGACACGTCCGCTGCGTCGCTCGCTCCAGCAAACCAACGTAAAGCCCACCCCGGACGGTCCCGACGGCGATTTCCGGTGAGTCTGCTCCCATATTGCGTCCCGTTGAAAAGCGACCACTAGATCAGATCGGCTGCAACAGGATACGATGTGCAGGGAATTCGTGGAATCCCCCGGCTCAGATGTCAGGCGGCCGGGGGAGACATCGAGTCGTACCGACAGGGATCGGGCATGCCCAGCAAGACCGTCGCCATCATCGGTGCCTCCGCCGACCGCAACAAGTTCGGCAACAAGTCGGTTCGCGCCCACCTCAAGCAGGGCTGGGAGGTTTACCCGGTCAATCCGAAGGGTGGCGAGGTCGAGGGGCTGAAGGTGTACACGTCCGTCCGGGATATCCCGGTCAAGCTGGATCGTGTCTCGCTGTATCTCCCGCCGGCGGTGGCGCTGAAGCTGCTGCCGGACATTGCCGCCGTCAGACCCGATGAGTTCTTCGTCAACCCGGGCGCCGAGAGCGAGGAGTTCGTCGAGCAGGCCCGCAACCTCGGCCTTGACCCGATCCTGGCGTGCAGCATCGTCGACATCGGCGAAACGCCGACAAGCTTCGAGTAAGGACCCAGGTCATTCCTCGCGTTGCGCTTGTTCGACGACCTCGAACAGATCCCGCCGGTGCCAGTTCTCCCAGATGTCCAGGCCCAGCTCGCGCACGCCGTGCCAGTACTCATGGTCTTCCAGCGTGTATTTGTCCAACAACGCCTTGAATCGCTCCTGGAGCCGCTGGCGATACTCCGCCTTCAGAGCAAGCGTGATTCGGCGACCGTTGCACTCGAAGCTGGCCGCCACGGTGACCGGCTCGCGGGGCTCGTGCGTGAAGAGCGTCCGTCCGGGTGTGCACCCGGTCGAGACGATCAGGCCGTCGTTGAGGCAACTGGCCGGCGGTCCGGGCTTGACGTGCGAGATCACGCGCATGCCGTGTTGCGGGGCGTTGAGCAGTTCCGCCGCCCGCAGGCCCATCTTGACGCCGATGACTGAGTACGCCCCCAGGTGCTCGTGCAGCTCATTCATCAGGAGCTGTGCGAACCACTCGGTTTGACCGTTCTTGGCAATGATGCGGGCCTTGCGCTCGCGCACTTCTCGCTGAAGCACGCCGTCGGGGAGCGAGCCCTCGACGAAGACGACGCGCTCCTTGCCCTGCCGCCCGTCGGACAGCAGGCGCGCAAACAGATTGACGATACCCGCCCGGCTGTTGGGCACCTGCCGGTCCTGGCGGCCCCTGCCCCAGAAGAGCGTCGGGTCGGCAAGGTACAAAAACACCAGTTCGTCGTGGAAGCTCTCGAACTGCTCCAGATAGTGCTGGCGAACCTCGGGCTCTGAGAGCAGGCCCTTGACGAAGCTCTCGCCGATGGACATGCCCTGGCCGAACGTAAGCTCGCCCGCGCGCCACGCCTCCGGCTTGCGCGAACTGCGTTGGTCGGGGACGACGAAGACCAGCGGCACGCCCGCCGACTGGACCGCCGCCAATGCGTCGGGGTCGAAGCGCACGTTCCAGCTTTCGTCGGGCGTGGACGCGCCGGCGAAGATAACCTTTGAGATACTCTCCCTGATCTCTGGTTTGGCGCGCAGCGCGGCGGCCAGGTTGGTCAGCGGCCCCAGGGCCAGCACGACCGTCCGGCCGCCTGGGGAGGTATACGCTTCGGCCGAGAATGGACGATGGATCGGCTCGGTTGGCTCGGGCAATGCCGCCGCAACCGACCGCTCGGCGAAGCCGCGAAACGGGGGCGGGGCTTGGGCGACGGACGTCTCGGCCGGCGCGAACAGCGCGATGTCGCCCCGATTGAAGAGATGCAGCAGGCGCTCCAGGTTTTCAACGCCCTTCTCTCCGCCCGATGCCCCTTCGCACGCGACGATCGAGACGATATTCGCCCACGGGCTCTGGAGGGCAAGCGCCAAGGTGACGGCGTCATCGAGCCCCATATCTGTATCGATCACGACCGGTGCCTGATGCTTGACCTCGTGGGCAAACGCCCACGGCGATGCCAAACACACACAGACAATCAACAACTTCGCCAAACGACGCATGGCAACCTCCTCGCACGACCGGGACGGCTCTCGGCAATCCCGACTCCGAAACGGACAGGATATCACGTGGGCGGCCCACTCGCGATCTGCTGACCGACCGGTTACATTCAGCGATTATGAAAACCATCGGTCTGATCGGCGGGATGAGTTGGGAATCGACGGTTCCCTACTATCGCATCATCAACGAAACCGTCCGCGCCAAGTTGGGCGGCTTGCACTCTGCTCGCTGCGTACTGTGGTCGTTCGATTTCGAGGAAATCGAGGAACTGCAACATCGCGGCGACTGGGACGAATTGACCCGGCAGATGGTCCATGCCGCCAGAGCAGTCGCAAGGGCCGGGGCGGACTTCCTCGTCATCTGCACGAACACGATGCACAAGATGGCGGACGACGTGCAGGCCGCGGTTGATATCCCGCTGCTGCACATCGCCGACGCGGCGGCCGGCGCGATCCGCGCCGCCGGCCTGAATAAGATCGGTCTGCTGGCGACGCGCTTCACCATGGAGGAGGACTTCTACAAAGGTCGGCTGCGCGAGAAGCACGGCCTCGACGTGCTGATCCCCGACGAAGCCGACCGGGAAGTCGTCCACGAGGTAATCTACAACGAGTTGTGCGCGGGCCACGTCAACGAGCGGTCGCGGCAGAAGTACCGCGCGATCATCCAGCGTCTCACCGAGGCGGGCGCCCAGGGCGTCATCCTCGGCTGTACGGAGATCGGCTTGTTGGTCAGGCCGGAAGACAGCCCGGTACCGCTGTTCGACACGACGCCGATCCACGCGCGGGCGGCAGATGAGTTTGCCCTCACGTCACGGGTTG